>NZ_CZVH01000095.1:0-7341 GCF_001458555.1 Candidatus Kryptobacter tengchongensis
AACATCTATTATTATCTTCAAAACATTATAGAAAAGACCCTAGAATAAAAATTAAAAGCAATCTATCTTAAACAAACCCAATTCTGCCAAATGATCAAAGCTAATTTTGGCCACTTAAATTGTTCCCTCTTAAAATTGCACTAACTTTTAAGAAAAACTTTTTACCTCTATCTGGCTTTAAATAATCAGGGAAATATGAATATACAACCGCACCTCTACCTGTTACAAAAAGAACACAAGGTGTTCTTTTCAAAGATAAGGTATTTACTATGTCAGGGTCACTAAAAACTCTAAATTTAATTTTATACAACCAAGTAATCCTTTTCATCCGAATAGTATCATTATCAGCATATAAGCCAAAAATATTAACATTTAAACTATCTCCCCAATAAGTCAGTAGCGGAACAATGAAATCTAAACAAGCAGGACAATCACCAGCTCTAAAAACCAAAATTAGAAAGTACTTTGCCTTTTCATTCTTAAACAAATTTAAAACATCTCCTGGCAGTATTTCTCCACTAATGAATTTTCCTCTAAAATCATCCTTGCCTCATCCATATCCAAACTTGAAACAAACTTTAAAATTTTAACATGTCTTAAAATCAAAACAAAATTAAAGAATATTAAAGCGATTATCAAAAGAATTTGAATTTTAACTCTCATGATAACAACTTATCATCATTTACTAAAATTGGATTCGCCATTTAGTTAAAATCGTATCTCTTATACCGAAGAAAAATTTACCATTAAAGCAAGCCATAGATGTTCTCTCTGGAATTTTAAATGAATACAGATAATCACCGTTAAAACTGGAGTACACATCTATAATAGTTATATTTTCCTTACTATCCCAATCCGAACCCGATTTTATAAAAATTAAACTATCTTTAACATCTATACCCATAGTGGAAAATGGTGCATCACGAGGGATTCGCATTCCTGTAGTTCCATTGATAGAGAGTATTTCTATCTTTGGCTCTGGTGTTTCGTCAATCGTTTTACGAACATATTTTACAACTCCATTCTTAATGTCAAAACTAACTAATAAACCTATTCTTTCAAATCCATAATAAACAAATTCACCACCTGATTCCATCCATCCTCCAAGTAAAATTGATTTATTTCCCTGATCTGAAATAATATCTTTCCCAAGATTGAAAACAAAGTTCCCATTTAAATCATAAACCTCAATAAGATAGTCAGTTCTAATCAGTGGCTTTATAACAAGGAACTTATTTTCAACAAGCGTTAATCTAAAGGGTACACTCTTTAATCTTAAAGTTTTCAAAATTTCCCCATTCTCTTTAAAGACAGTTATAATCCCATTTTCAGGATCACATACCCACACATTGTAATTTTTATCAACCTTGAAATCAGTTGGATTTATAAATTCACCCGGACCTTTACCCACTCCCTTGCCATATTCACCTATAAATTTCATATCGTTAGAAAATCGCTTGATTTTCATATCTCCGTAATCAAGAACATAGATATATTTACCATCTGGACTCACTCTTATAATAGCTGGGAAAAGTAAATAAAGGTTTGATTCCCTAATTATCTTAACATTCTTCCACTTCCTTGCCCCGCATATCAAAATATCAAAACAAATTATAAGTAAAGTCACTGTTATTAATAAGTAGCAAAATCGTTTAGACATCTTAAAATTGTTTACTTTATTGTATTATTGTATACGGATAATAACATCTCCCTTTGTCCCACTCATAACAAATAGAAAATCCCGGCCATCCACACCCCAAATTTTCACATCCCCCTGATGATTCTGCACGGGCAACTATATCAGATTTAAAAGATAAATCAATTCCAAGCACAAAAAAGTTAATTGTTAAAAATATGGCAAGGAAAATTATTAATAAAAAATTTTTAAACATATTTTATCACTCCTTATTTAATTACATATTTTATTATCCTTGGATTTGGAATATTACCCTTTTCATCTTGGGGTAATTGTTCAAGAAAAAATAAACCATCTTTATATGCCCCAATAATTGATAAGTTTTGAGGCGTTAAAAGTTCAATTCCACTTTTTATAATTTCACCATCAAGGTTTAATATATCCATAACAAGTTTTTTCATACCCATTTTGTCTTTCCCAAGACTTAAAAGAGTAACAATATAACTGTCATTTAAAAGATATAATCCAGAAACTGGCGTCCATGAATCAAGCCATTTTTGATATTCCATCTGGATTGTTTTTAAATCTGGTTTATAAGGAGCCTTATAAAAAGAAGAATTTATTTTGAATTTTTTAACGATCGTTCCATCACGTGAGTATTTATTTACAACATATTCAACAGGATGAACCTGATAAATAAAACCTTTTGAATCCATAATCATGCCACCACCGGCTATAACAAATGGAAAATCCCACATAAACTTGGGAAGTTGACCAAATTTGTTAACTAATTCACCCTTATTATCGTAAACATATATTACCATTTCATCCCTACCAACACCACCAGGACAATATGTATAAACTTTACCACTTTCATCAACTTTTAATGAAACAACTGGAGATTTTTGCAACTTAAAGGAATTTTTAAACTCCCCATCCTTATTGTAAATGTTAACTCTTCTGTTACCCCTGTCCTCAACATAGATATTTCCCCATGCGTCAAGCGATAGGCAATTTGGCGAGCGATATTCACCAGGACCACTCCCAGCACCTCCTATCTTTTTTAAAAATTTCCCATTTCTGCTAAAGATCAAAATTGCATTACCCAAAGGGTCAGAAATTATATAATTACCTTCTTCTGTGATCACAATATTTGAAATAGAACCAATAATAACATCTGATGATAATTGTATAAGTTCCGCTCTTTTGAAAAAACTCTCAAATTTAAGCTGAAGTAATATCAAACTTAAAATCAAAATTATACAAGACATATTTTAAACCTATTTTTTTATACAAATGGACCTATACAATCACAACATCCATTAGCACAACCTTTTAAACTCCCTTCAGGGAAACAGCAAATTTGAGCACCATCTGGATAAACACAAATACCCCAACTATTACATGCTGAAGGCTCTCTAGCAGATATTCCGTTATAGATACATTCACAGTAAAGCATGATAGCTAAGTTAAAAATTAGCACTGACAAAAAAATTGTAATTAATTTTATTTTTTTCATCTTTCATCCCTCCTTTTTATTTTAAAACTTACCAATGTTAAAAACAAAACAAGGAATAAATTCTCAACAAACATAGTTAATCCAACCTCCCTCTTAATAAACCTTCCAAAACATCCACAATCAGATACATCACCAAAGGCATACTAAACCATTGAAATTAAAACAAAACTTGAAAACCTTACCCACAACCCCAAAACAAGCATCAAACCAAATAAAAACTCAAAAAATGGAATTAAAACTGAAACCACAAAAACTAAAAAATTCGGCAAAATCCCATATCCACGAACTATATCAATAAACCACCCAATATCTATCCCTTTTAAAAATCCCGAAACAATGAAAAAAAGACCTATCGTTACTCTTAAAATTGAAATCAATTTAACAATCATAAACCAAGCCAAAGTTATTTTCTCACTCAAAATTTAAATCATCAAAAATTTTTTGTCAAGAAAAGAGGGAAAATTTTTACGGAAAAAATTTACGGAAATTCTTTACGGAAAATTTTTACACCTTACCCTCACACCAACCCTTCACCCCCCCCATAAAATTTTCAAATAATCCTGAACCAATTTTTCCTTAACTCCAAAATTCTCATCCAACTTTCTTTTAAACTCTAACGGTGAAATACCCAATCTTCTTTTAAAAGCACCTCTAAAAGTTCTAATTCTATAATAGCCACATTCTTTACAAACATTTTTAAAATTAACTCCCTCCGAAATTAACTTTATCGCTTTTTCAAGGCGAAATGTTTCAATGAGTTTATGCAAAGTTATTCCGTAATTTTCAGCAATGAAATCATATAAATATGAAACTGAGACATTGAAATAACTCGCTACCTCAATTACACCGAAATTCTGATTTGAAATATTCTCCCGAATGACTTTTTCCAGATTTCTCTTATTAAGAAGCATAATCATCCCCAATTTTAATTCTCATTTTATGATTCTGACTTTTGAATCGTGTGCGAGGTTATAGTTTCCCTCAACGATTATAGTATCCCCGGGGCTTATCCCGCTTTTTATCTCGTAAAATTGCTCATTTTCACGACCAAGTTCAACATAAAACCATTTAGAGCGTCCTTGATCTTTGCCATCGCCTTGATAAACAAACACAACTGGTCTGTTATCCCGCATAACAACTGCCCGTCTTGGGATGATCAAGACATTTTTATAAACTTCGCTCTGAATTCTCACTGTTCCGAACATGCCAGGTTTTATTTTATGCTCGGGATTTTCAACTTCTATTATAACTTTTCCAAGCCGTCTTTCAATATCAATATAAGGGTTTATTTCAACAACTTTACCTTTGAAAATCTTCCCGGGATAAGCAACGAATTCCACCTCAGCTATATTTCCAGGGCTAATCTTTGCCACCTGCATTTCTGTTAACTCAGAGATTATTCTAACTTTTGATATATCAACAAGCTTCATACATTTTTGCCCGGCTGTGACATAACCCCCGGGCGTCAATTCGCAATCAGCTATATATCCCGAAAATGGAGCTTTTATCTCCGTATAGCTTAAATTTAATTTCGCCCTTTCAAATTCAATCAAGGCTCTATTTAAACCACTTTTATTTGCGATCACATCCTCTCTGTTCACATCGCTATAAACAAGCAAAGCTTCGTAATCTCTTTTAACCCTCTCAAGTTCTACTTCACTTATTTGCCCCATTTCAAACTTTTTCTTCATATCTTCATAAATAACCCTCAAACTGTCAATTTCCCTTCTAAATCTTTCAGGATTCACACTCCCCGGGACAATACCTAACTTCATAAGGTTATACTCAACTCTCGCATCAAGCAAATTATTCTCCGCCTGTTTTAATGCCATCTTAAACTCCGTATCATCAATCTTTAAAATTAATTCCCCTTCCGTAATAAACTTGCCATTATAAACATTTAAGTTAACAATTTGACCGCTAACTCTTGGGATTATATCAATCTCACGAGCTGGTTTTGCTAAACCACCTGCGCTTATCCACTGTATTAGGTCACCCTTCCTTGCAACATCAACTTTAACTGGAAAAATTATTTCACCCGTTTCTACTTCTTTTAAAGTCGCAATTTCCTCATCACTACCCCCAGATAAAATTAATCCCAAAGTTAAGATCACACCACAAATTATGAAGATGCCGACGAAGATTAAAAACCTCTTAAGTGAAATTTTTCCCACCATATTCAACACCTATAATTTATTTAACGATAATTTTGTAAAATACCGGGATGACGAAGAGAGTAATTAACATTGAAAACAAAAGCCCACCCGAAACAGCAATAGCAAACGGATACCAGAGTGAATATATATTCTTTGTAAAAACAAATGGTATAAATCCAGCTATCGTCGTAAAATTTGTTATCAAAATTGGTCTAACCCTGCTAAAAGAGGCCGATATCAGAATATCGTCATAAACTAAATCTTTAACTTTAACACCTGATTTTGAAATTGAATTTGCCATCTTATCAACAAGAATTATTCCATTATTAACAGATAGACCTATTAAAAGTATAAGACCTGCATACCCGCCTCTACCGAAATTAACATCAAAAAGGTAAAACACAGCAAATAAACCTATTAGAGACATAGGAACAGATAATATTATGACAAATGGCTTCTTAAAAGATTCATAAAGCGAGGCGGTGATCATAAAAACAAGGCAAACGGAGACAATTGCAATTAATATCAGTGGTATTTTCTCCCTTTCACCAAATGAAAATAAATACTCAGGTCTTTTCACCTCATATCCAGGAGGAATTTTAACACTTTTTATAACAGCATCTGTAAATTTATTTCCGTAATGATAAGGACCTTTGAAGTTAAAGGTCACATATCTTGTATATTGTTGATTTTCACGGCGTATTTCTGGCATCGTCGGGACAAACTCAACTTTTAAAACATCACCTAATTTTATACTTCTATCTCTTATCACGAAATCAGATTCTAAAAGATCTCTTACATCAATTCCGGTATCCATACTTCCCGATTTTGAAATGTTGATTTTCAATCCAACCTTTTGATTCTGTATCTTCACATCAAAATTTCCAAGCGACATTCTTAATTTCCCAGCGATAAAATAAATCAACTCACCAAGATTAATTCCGTATTTGCCGAGCTTTTCTCTATCAATGGAAGCAACGATTTCATATTCCTTTGACATCCATGGCACTCTATCAAGTTCAATATCCGAAACCCTTGGATTTTGTGAAAGGATTTCACCTATGTTCTGCGCTATTTGTTTTACGACATCATAATTGTAACCAAGAATTTGAATTGAAAAACTTGGTGCAAGCTCTCCGCCTGAATAAAAACCGGGTCCAAATCCGTAAACAGATGTCGTAAATCCACTTGTTTGAGCACATAACGAAACCAAATTTTCCTTGATTATATAGGGTATTGATGTCATCGCAATTTTATCGTTGAAATCAACCCTTATAGTGGCGTATCTACTGGATATCCAAGAGGTGAACTTTTCTATGTAATTAAGGTTTTTTTCTAATTGTTTTTCAATTTTTCTAACAAACTCATCAACTCTTGAAATCTCTGTGCCTTGAGGTGCCATTATGCTAACCACTATGTATGTCTCGGCACCCCATCTCCACAACTCGCCTTTGTAAACATACTTGAAAAAAAGATGTGATGTCCCCCCAAGTATATGGTCAATATAAGGTCTAATACTGCTATAAAATTCACTTGAAAAAATCTTATTGTAAAGTCCTGCGATTTTAACAAGTGAAATTTTCCGCCCAAAAATTTTAAATCTATCTTTACCCTCCTTTATCTCAATTTTTTCTGGCAACATCCACACAGGCAAACCGAAAAGCAAGATAATCAAAGAAAGGACAAGCCATTTATGATGTAAATTCCAGCGCAAAATTTTCGTATAAATATCTGAAAGAAACTTCAAAATCCAAGTTTTGTTCTTCGGCTTAACCCTGTTTAAAACCTTGAGCGAAGCAATTGGTACAAAAGTCAACGAGACCAAGAGAGAAAAAATAATAACAAAACCAGCAGTAATTGCAAACTGAATAAAGTATGGCTTCAAATTTTCAGGAAGCAGGAAAACAGGTATAAGGGCACCAACTGTTGTAACCGAAGCTGCGATAACAGGCAATCTCATTTCATTAACCGCTGTAAGGATGATCTCAACACCAAATTCTCTCCGCTCCTCAAAGTATCTTTGTATGTTT
>NZ_CZVH01000096.1:0-7286 GCF_001458555.1 Candidatus Kryptobacter tengchongensis
GGGATTGAAAGAGTTGTAAAAATAAAAGTTGGATAACGATGAGAGCTCTGATTCAAAGAGTTATTCGTGGAAGCGTAACAATTAATGGTTCGCTACACAGTCAGATAGGAAAAGGTATTGTAATTTTACTTGGGATAAAAAATGGAGATACGGAAGAAGATGCCAAATATCTTGCAAACAAATGCGCAAACTTGAGAATTTTTGACGATGAAAATAAAAGAATGAACTTATCTGTTAAAGATGTAAATGGAGAAGCTCTTGTCGTGTCTCAATTTACTCTTTACGGTGACACAAGGCATGGAAATAGACCAGATTTCACGCAGGCGTCAAAACCTGAAGAAGCGGAAGTTTTATACAATAAATTTGTTGAATATCTTAAGCAAATAATGGGACAGGAAAAGGTGAAAACAGGCGTTTTTCAAAGCTATGATGCTTGTTGAAATAATAAATGATGGTCCTGTAACATTACTCGTTGAAAGCAAGGGGAAATAAAAGATTTGCCCGCTATCAAACTAATTTGATATAAATCTTGGTTTACTTATTCACTTCTTTTTAAAAACAATTGTCACAGGCACTCCGATAAAGCCAAAATGTTCTCTAATTTTATTCTCAAGAAACCTTTTATAATGTTCTGGTATATCGTCGGGAAAGTTTGCGAAGAATGCAAATACAGGTGGCGCTGTTTTAACTTGCGTGACATATTTAATTTTTATCTCCTTTCCAGATACAGCAGGCGGTGGTGTTTCCTTAACAATTGGAAATAAAACTTTGTTAAGTTCACTTGTCTTTATTTTTTTATTTCTCTCGTCATAAACGATCTTGGCAAGGTCAAGCACCTTAAAAATCCTTTGCTTCGTCTTTGCGGAGATGAAAAGAATGGGCACATAATCAAAAACTTTCAACCTTTCTTTCAAAGCGTGCTCATATTCAAGTGCAGTGTTTGAATCCTTCTCAATAAGGTCCCACTTGTTCACGGCAATTATAATTCCCTTTTTCAAATCCGCAGCTTCCCCAATAATTCTCAGGTCTTGCCTTTCAAGCCCACATGTTGCGTCAAGCATAACAACAGTAACATCGCATCTTTCAACTGATTTTAGAGCTCTTATAGCACTGTAAAACTCTATGCTTTCTTTAATCTTACTTCTCCTTCTCAATCCAGCGGTATCAATTAACACAAATTCGGTATCGTTATATCTAAAAGTTGTATCTATTGAGTCTCGGGTTGTCCCAGGTATATCGGTTACAATTATTCTATTTTCACCTAAAATTGCATTCACAAACGAAGATTTTCCAACATTTGGTTGCCCAACAACAGCAACTTTTATCCGGTTCTTACCCTCTTCGGTTTCCTCAACTTTTTCAGGAAGATCCTTGACAACTTCATCAAGGAAATCTCCAACTTTTCTACCATGAAGAGCGGAAATTGAAAATGGTTCCCCAAGACCAAGTTCATAAAATTGGGATGAATAAAGTTCAAGTTTATCATTGTCAATTTTATTTACTGCAAGAATAACCTTCTTTTTCGTTTGCCTTAAAATTTTTGCAATTTCAATATCTATTGGTGTAACCCCAGTTATCGCATCAACAACGAAAACTATCACATCTGCCTCGTCAATTGCTATTTGAACCTGTTCTCTTATAGCTGACTCAAAAACATCATCGGAATCGGGGACATAACCGCCGGTATCTATCACAGTAAATTTTTTCCCGTTCCATTCCGCTTGCCCATAATGTCTGTCCCGTGTTACCCCACTTTTAGGGTCAACAATTGCATCCCTTTCCCCAATTATCCTGTTGAAAAGGGTTGACTTTCCTACATTTGGTCTCCCTACAATTGCAACTATATTTTTTCCCATCTTTAAATGTTCATTTTTGATTCATTTGGCTTATTTTAAAATTAGCAATGGAAAATTTGATAAGCAAAAACATCTTAATTGTTTTTTTGAGGCGCATTTGCTAAATTTAAACGCATTTGAATTTAAAACAAATATAAGGGCAAGATGTTCGCCGTTGTTAAAATTGGTGGTCATCAGTATAAAGTCAAAGAGAATGATAAAATTTTCGTTCAAAAGATTGAAGATGAACCGGGAAGCAAAGTCAAATTTGAAACTGTCCTCCTCCTTCAGGATAACGAAAAAACTTATGTTGGGAACCCCTATGTGCCTGGCGCTTTTGTTGAGGCAACAATACTTGACCATGTAAAAGGGGAAAAAATCATCGTTTTTAAGAAAAAGCGTCGCAAAGGTTATAAAGTAACAAAAGGACATCGCCAAAATTATACTCAAATTGAAATTAATAAAATTTATTTTGAAAGTTAATGCCAAGGGTGGATGTAGCAAAAATAATTCAAGAGCTTGTCGTTCCTGAGCTTCACGATATTAAGTCAAGCATCCAAGAGTTAAGAACAAAATTTGATTCAGAGATCAAGCGACTTGATGAAAAAATTGACCTTGTTAGAAATGAATTAAAAGCTGAGATTGGTGGATTAAGAAAGGAAATTGAAAGCGTTCGTAATGAATCAAAAGCTGAAATTGGTGGGTTGAAAAAAGATATTGAAAGCGTTCGCAGTGAATTAAAAGCTGAAGTTGACGGATTGAGAAAAGATATTGAGAGTGCTCGCACCGAATCAAAAGCCGAAATCGCTGGATTGAAAAAAGATATTGAAAGCGTCCGTAGTGAATTAAAAGCTGACATTGAGAGTGCTCGCACCGAATCAAAAGCCGAAATTGCTGGATTGAAAAAAGATATTGAAAGTGTTCGCAGTGAATTAAACGCTGAAATTGGTGGGTTGAAAAAAGATATTGAAAGCGTCCGCAGTGAATTAAAAGCTGAAGTTGACGGACTGAAAAAAGATATTGAAAACGCTCGCGCCGAATCAAAAGCTGAAATTGGTGGATTGAAAAAAGACATTGAAAGCGTTCATAATGAACTAAAAGTTGAGATCGGTGGATTGAAAAAAGATATTGAAAGCGTCCGTAGTGAATTAAAAGCTGAAGTTGACGGATTGAGAAAAGATATTGAGAATGCTCGCGCCGAATCAAAAGCTGAAATTGGTGGATTGAAAAAAGATATTGAAAGCGTTCGCAGTGAATTAAAAGCTGAAGTTGACGGATTGAGAAAAGATATTGAGAGTGCTCGCACCGAATCAAAAGCCGAAATCGCTGGATTGAAAAAAGATATTGAAAGCGTCCGTAGAGAATTAAAAGCTGAAATTGGGGGGTTGAAAAAAGATATTGAAAGCGTTCGCAGCGAATTAAAAGCTGAAGTTGACGGATTGAGAAAAGATATTGAAAATGCTCGCACCGAATCAAAAGCTGAAATCGGTGGATTGAAAAAAGACATTGAAAGCGTCCGCAGTGAATTAAACGCATTTAGGAATGAGTTCAGGGCAGAGATAAAACGCCTTGATGAGAAGATTGATATTGCAATTCAAATAAGGGAACGGCTCGCTGCACTTGAATCAAAAGTTGCAAGTTTGATAAAATAAAAAAATTAAAAAGGGAGGTGAATTGATATGGCACATAAAAAAGGTGGAGGTTCTTCACAAAATGGAAGGGATAGCAATTCCAAAAGACTTGGGGTCAAAAAATTTGGCGGTGAATTTGTAAGGGCTGGAAATATAATCGTCAGACAAAGGGGAACGAAGTTCAAACCTGGTTTAAATGTTGGGATGGGCAAGGATTACACATTATTTGCAAAGATTGATGGCATCGTCAAATTTGAATACTTAACAAAAGACAAACAAATCGTTAGCGTCTACCCAGTTGATGGGGTAAACAATTAGCACCTTTAAAATAAATCAGGAGGTATTAAAATGAAAATCACAATTGTTGGTGCTGGTAATGTTGGTGCAACAACAGCACAGAGAATAATTGACAACGAACTTGCCAATGAAGTTGTGCTTGTTGATATCGTTGAGGGAATTCCCCAAGGTAAGGGTCTTGACATGTATGAGGCAACCCCTATAACTGGAGTTGATGTAAAGGTCATCGGAACAAATGGATATGAGGAGACCGCTAACTCAGACATAATAATAATCACCGCAGGAGTTGCACGAAAACCAGGGATGAGCCGAGAAGATCTTTTAAACACAAACTTTGGGATCGTTAAAGAAGCAACTTTAAAATCAATTGAAAAATCACCCAACGCCATCATAATTGTTGTTACAAATCCACTTGATGTGATGGCTTATACCGCTTGGAGGATAAGCGGTTTTGAAAGGCACAGAGTTATTGGTATGGCTGGTGTCCTTGATACGGCAAGATTTAGAACTTTCATAGCAATGGAACTCAATGTATCTGTTGAGGATGTGTATGCATTCGTTCTCGGAGGACATGGCGATGATATGGTTCCGCTTGTGAGATATACAACAGTTGCTGGAATACCAATCTCTGAACTCCTTCCGAAGGAAAAAATTGAACAGCTTGTCAAAAGAACACGGGAAGGTGGCGCTGAAATTGTAAGCTACCTTAAAACTGGAAGCGCTTATTACGCACCATCTGCAGCAATTGTTGAAATGGTTGAATCAATAGTTAAAGATAAGAAACGAATTCTCCCATGCTCTGTGCTACTTCAAGGGGAATACGGATTAAATGATGTTTTCGTTGGGGTCCCAGTTAAACTTGGCAAGAAAGGTGTTGAGGAAATAATTGAGCTGAAATTAACTGATGAAGAAAAACAAGCGCTTCATGCCTCTGCGTCAAGGGTAAAGAAAATAATTGATTCGTTAAAATTTGATTAAAAATTTAACAGCGGGCGATCCGCCCGCTTCACTTTATCAAAATTAAATTGGGGGGAAATATGAAGAAAGTAAAAACTGTGATTTTGTTATCTTTCGTAATCTATTCAATTTCCATCTGGGGTTGTAAAAAGGAAACAACTGCGCCAATTGAAACAATCCCATCAAACTTATTCCCGCTAAAAGTTGGTAATGTATGGTATTACTCTGGTTATGAGATTGATACAGCTGGAGCTAAAATTTCTGGAACCGAATTTAACTCTTCAACAACTATAATTGGTCAAATTCAATTCCAAGGCAAAAATCCTTTCGTTGTAATTGACTCATTCAAATATGCTAATAGAAACATAGAAGTTGATACGCTTCTTGTTTATCTTGAAGGTAATTATCTTTATGCGTGGGTTGATTTAACAGGGATGGTTGGAATTCCCGGCTTTGAGTATAAAAAATGGGTTCCATTTGTAAAAGCAGCTGGAAATCTAAATGAACCATATACAATATTGAGCTTGGATACAACTATCACTGTAAATTATCAGGGGCAATTGCTACCGTTGAGCATCAGAATAAATATAACTGGGAACATAAGCCTAAAAGAACAAGTTCAAACACCAGCTGGAAGATATGACTCATATAAGTTTGAAGCCCTTACCACAGGTTCTGTAAGTGTTGGTGGAGTTACACTTGCAAGTTTTACTTCAAAAAATTACATTTGGTTTTCATCAGGCATCGGTCCTGTAAAACACGAAACACCCGCAACTCGTAACGAAAATGGAAAAAGGCGTGAACTTGTAGGTTATAAAGTGAGTTAAACTAAAAAACCCCGGGAAAATCCCGGGGTTTTTTTACTTTAGAAGCTCACCCTGGTACCAAGCTGAATTTGCCTTGGAGCACCAGCTGTTGTTGGTTTACCAAACAATGCTGACCTCATATTACCAACATAACCTCCAAAGTTAGTCCAGTTAAACACATTAAATGCCTCAAGCATTAATGTCAGAGTAAATCCACGATATGAAAAATCTTTTGACAAACGCAAGTTAAAGTTTCTCTCGGCAAATACATACTTGAATATGAATCTTTGACCTGGAACCCTACCGGCGTTTCTACCTAATCCAGCCGGATAATCATTGCCCAAAACACCATCATTATTATCATCCGTTCCAGTGTAAACAAGATATGGTCTCCCGGTTGCAAATGTTCCCCACCCACTTAGCTTAAATCCAAATGGCAGATCAAATATACCATTAATTGAAATTCTATGTCTTTCATCAAGCGTTGAAGGCGCTTTTTTCAGCATATTTGGATTTGTATAATATGAATAACCGTAGTAAATCGTATTATCAAATTCATCGTAAGTCCAAGATAAAGTATAGGCAATGTTCAAACCAAATGAACCAGGCTTATACGGTTTATCAAATGTAAAATAGATAGCATCATACCATGAATTACCTTCATCTGTCCAGACCTGAATTGAACCATATTTAGTTGTTAAGTTATTTTTCCAATTCGCATTATATGTCGTTATTTCATTATATCCTCTAACGCCTGTGTAACTTATGCTTGTAACTATATCTCCAAATCTTTGACGCAAGCCAATACTAAACTGAATTGTCATTGGTGGTTTTAAATCATTTGGGATCAAAAACACCTCGGGTGCCGGAACTCTACCCTGTGCAATTAAATTAAGAAGTTCATCACGGTTATAATATCTGTCATCCCAAGGAATTCTATTAGGACCAAAATCAAGATAATAAACTTTCCAAGTGTATCTTAAAATCTCATCAGAAGCAACATTCCAAACATGTCTATCATAATAAATCCCTGCTCCACCAAAAATCACAGTCTTTCCTTCCTTGCTTATGTCATAAGAAACCCCAACTCTTGGTTGAAATGCTTTCCAATATGGTTTTCTATCCTTACCCGTTGAAAAATATTTTGCAGGGAAAAATTGACTTAAGTCTCTTCTTATTGTATCTGGAACTGCAAAATCATTGTTTATCATATTTGATTCATAATCCCATCTAATCCCAATATTCAAAGTTAGATACGGTGTAACAGCCCAGTCATCCTGAATATACACACCCAATTGTGTGTTCCATTTTTCAACCGTTGGTATGCCAACTCCGACCCTTGCTTGATATGGAGCCGTGCTGGTATCACGCAGGAAATAAAATATCGGATGGAGATAAAGTTTTTGATTTGCTTCATATCTTAACCTTTGAACGAAAAATCCACCCTTTATAATATGGTTGCCAGTGGTATAAGTTATATCATCGTAAAGTGCGTATCTATCCTGGAACCAATTCTGCGGTGCATGTGAAAAAGCTCCAATATATGCACTTGGGTATATTTTACCAGGCGTTGGGAACGGTGCAATATTTGCAATCTCCCAATTATAGCGCTGGAAATTAATTCTTGCCTCGTTCATTAAATTAGGCGAAATTATATATTGATGCTTCAAGACATAGTTATAAACTCTGTTATAGAAAAGTCGTCCTCTTTCATAAACAGATAAACCACCGACGCCAATATGATCTTTATCAAATCTCCC
>NZ_CZVH01000097.1:0-7206 GCF_001458555.1 Candidatus Kryptobacter tengchongensis
GAAAATGAATCAACCAAAGAAACATCTTCGTAAACTCTTATCTGTTTAAGACTAAGATAAGTGGTATAAGTTCTCCCATCTTTTGCTATTGCTAAATGCCATGGGTCAAAATTGGAGTTAACAAATGTAGCGGAGCGATCAAATTCCCCAACAAGTGTTCCATAAGCATTGACCTTTATCATACGGTTATATTGATAGCTGGTTGTTGATTCAGTCATATACAAAAATCCGAAATTTCTACTATTTGGATCCTTATTTACATCAATATCCCTATTACTTAATCCAATTCCAGGAGCTGTATATACGGGATTTTCCCAAACCTGAGTCCATGCTGAATATCCACCAAGTTGTTGTGCTTTAATTTCAACGATATAGTTTCCAATTGGTCCTGGGATGCCGTAGTCATCTGTTCCATCCCAGTAAACGCTATGATCTCCAGGTATTAGATTGTAAACAGTTATAGTTTTTGAGTAGGTCGTTGTAACCTCATGATAAATTTTTACTTCAACCACTGTTGCTGAATCATTTAGCGTGAACTAAATTCTAACTCCTGTTTTATCAGCAAAACTTCCATCAAAAGGAGTTTTGCCATCTGGATTTGTAAATCTGATGTTGCTTGCATATACATTTGCAAGCGCTTGATAAATTGGAAAAGAAGTTAGAATTAATAAAAAGATGAAAAAATAGTTAATTTACGCAACATAATTACGTCTCCTTTTTGTTTTTGAGTTCACCAAAATATAAAATTACATTTTTTCAGGTCTTGAAATGCCTAGGATTTTCAATCCATTTGCAATAACGATTTTAGCTGCAAGACACAATGAAAGACGTGAAAGAGTGAGATTTTCATCATTACTCACGACCCTATGCCTGTGATAAAATCTATGAAATGTCTCAGCGACATCGTTAAGATAATTTATAATCTTCAATGGCTCAAACGTTAAATAAGCAATCTCAATCACCTCCGGGAATGAACTTAACAATTTCGCAAGCTCAATCTCCTCTTTCTCAACAAGAAGATCAAAATTTGCGCGATCTATTTCTTCAATCTTAATCCCAGAATCCTTTGCAAATCTTAAAATACTCGCTATCCTTGCATGAGCATATTGAAGATAATAAACAGGATTTTCTTCTGATTGCTTCTTTGCAAGATTCAAATCAAAATTTAAATGTGCATCTCTGCTCCTATTTAAAAAGAAAAATCTCACAACATCTGGTCCGACTTCGTCAATTAATTCATCAAGCGTTACATAATTTGCCCTTCTCGTTGACATCTTAACAACTTCACCATCTCTTACCAGGGTCACGAATTGATATATCAATACCTTAATTTTTGAAACATCATATCCAAGCACCTCAAGCGCCCTTAGAACATCTGGATACTCAGCAATGTGGTCCGCACCAAAAATATCAATTATTAAATCAAATCCCCTTTTAAATTTTTCAATGTGATAAGCTATGTCTGGTAACCTATATGTCGGCTCGCCGGTGCTTTTGACAAGCACTTTATCCTGCTCCCCTCCGACCTTCGTAGCCATAAACCATTTCGCCCCATCTTTCTCATAAACATAACCAAGTTTTTCAAGCTCCGAAATAACATCCCATATTTTCTTCTCGTAAAGCCAATCCTCATTGTAAAAAACATCAAACTCTATCCCCAACCTTTTTAAAGTTTTCTTTATGTCGTCAAAAATAACTTTCTCAGCTTTCTCTTTGAAAATTTTCAAATCAACTTCATTCCTTAGTGAATCACCATATTCATCAATTAACAACTTTGCAATGTCCTTTATATAATCCCCTTGATAATACTCATCTGGATAATCAATTTTTTCCCCAAGTAATTCAAGATAGCGAAGCCGAACTGAATCCGCAAGGACTCTCATTTGCCTTCCTGCATTGTTGAAATAATATTCACGGGTGACCTCAAATCCAACCCATTCAAGTATGTTTGCAATTGTATCTCCAAGCACCGCATTTCTCCCATGCCCAACGGTAAGAGGTCCAGTTGGATTTGCACTTACAAATTCAACATTTGCTTTTTTCCCATTTCCTATGTTTATTCTTCCATAATTTTCACCTTGATTTAAAATCTCCCTAATCTGTTGTACGAAAAACTTTGGAGTAAGCTTAAAATTTATAAAGCCTGGTCCGGCGACTTCAACCCTTTCAATATACTCTGGCTCTATCTCAAGGCTTGACAATATCTCAGAAGCGATCTCCTTCGGATTTCTACCAATCTTTTTTGCCAAGAGCATCGCAATGTTTGTAGCAAAGTCACCAAAGATTTCATTTTTTGGCTTATCAAATACAATTTCAATTCCATCAAGTTTAACTCCAATTTTCTGCAATGCTGATTTAACTTTTTCTTTCAGGTATTCCTTCGCTGATTGAGGCATCTTTTTTACCTTTTCTGCTTTTTGTTTTTGGCTTTACACTATCTTCTGTTATGTACTCAAATTTAGCATCCCCCCAAAATCTTTCAAGCCCGTAAAATTCCCTCGCTGGCTTTAGAAATGCATGAACAACAACATCAACATAATCAATTAAAACCCACGACAAATTTGTATATCCCTCAATATGCCAGGCTTTAACTCCCTTTTTCTCAAGTTCCTCAACTATGTGATCAACTATTGCTTTCAACTGAACTGATGATTCTGCTGAACATATTACAAAAAAGTCTGTAACTGATGTTAACTTCCTCACATCCATGATTACTATATCCTCCGCCTTCTTTTCAAGAGCAAGTTGTGCTGCTTTCTTTGCGAGAGTTTTTGGCCTCAAAAATTTTCCTCACCTTTGTTTTTAAACGGTTTTAACATGATATAATCCTTGCCTATGACAACCGTGAATTCATTATAATAATTTGATTTCGCTCTTAAAATTTTATTTTCACTTATACCAAGCACCTTTGCAATTAACTTTGCAGTATCTGGCTTTCCAACATGGTCAACGATAAAACTTTCATTTACAATAGCGCCATAGTTTCCATAATCAATCACATCAAAACCTTTGGTTCTCAAATACTGTGTTATTTGAAAAGCAACATCTTCTACTCCACAACCATTTAAAACATCAATTTGATAAGATGGATTTTGAACAGTTATCTCCTCTTCATCTGAAAATTTATAATCCACATTTAAAATTTTCAAAACTCCAAAAACAACAGCCACCACAAAAATTAAACCAAAAGCAATAAATAGAACTCTATTATTTTGCCTTTTATTTTTCATTCCTCCGGAACAAACTTTAATATCCTTGATTTACCATTTTCCAGTTTCTCTCTACCCATCTCAATTTTAACATATTCACCTTTCAAATAAAGCTGTGTCTGACTATCATAAAACCTGCTCATAATTTGCCCAGATGGTCCCGCTGGTATAATTGAATATAATAAATTTTCCGAAAAATCAACAATTTGACGCATTGATGGACCGAGAACACAATTGAACGGTCTTAGCATGCTGAAACCAGCATTATTTACAGTTGTACCTGCACCACCGATCTCAAAAGGACCAAGATTAAAAATCTTATCAAGTGGTTTTCTCAACCCAAGCGGATGCACAAGTTCAAGCTTGTGCAACCTCCCCCAATGCCATGACAACATATCATCTCCAAGCAATTTCCTCAAACTATATATACCCTCCTCAAAACTTTTACGAATTATCTCATCCCTTGTCTCAACTTTATCCACAGTTTTAACATCATCAAACCAAAGCGTATCATTTTCAATTATCAGCTGTTTTAAAATCCTAACTGGGACACCAGAATAGAATATGAACCTTTTGTAAAGTTCCCCTCCAAGTTCATCTTCAAATGTGTTTCTCATCATCGCAACAACAAAAGCGTTGAAAATTGTTGTAGCTATATCATCACGAGAAAAATTGAAACCCCAGTTCTTTAAATACCTAAGCCCGTTTTTTACAAAATCGTTTGTAATTTCATTGCCATCAAATGCATTAATGATATACGGCGTTAATTCTTTTGCATAATGCGAAAAATAATCAAGTTGTAAAGTTTTAAAATCGTTTAACTCAAACTTTTCTTTTGATGATAAATATTCATTAATTCTGATCGCCCTTGATTCTGGTTCCCAAAGATAAGTGATATAGTATGGGTAATCATCTGGAACAATCTTATTATTGGCTGTCGCGATGAAATTTTCTGGTGGATTAAAAACATTAGGTTGTTGATTAAATTGAACAAAACCAATCCAATCAAAATCATCAGTTTCACCAGAATTTAGCAATAATGGATTTAAATTCTTTCTTATCGGTATTTTACCAGCACAATAGTATCCAATATTTCCATATACATCAGCATAGATGAAATTCTGTGCAGGAACAGTGAAAAATTTAAGAGCATCTTTAAAGTCATCCCAATTTTTAGCATGATTAATCTTGTAAAAAACCAAAATTTCATCAGAGATCAAATTTCCAGTCCATTGCATTGAAACTGCTTTTGAAGTAATATATCTCGCATCAGCTTTAGGGATATATTCGGTAAAACTAAACTCATATACATCACTTATAATCGGTCCACGATGTGTTGAGAAAACCCTGAAGCTGTATTTACCTTTCCCCTTAACATGAATTACTTCTTCCCTTTCATTAAGGGGCAACCATGCTCCATTATAAAAGTATTTCTTTTCCACCGAATCAATCTTTTCAACATAGAAGTCTGTATCATCAAGCATCACATTTGTAAGCCCCCATGCGATATAATTATTTCTCCCGATGACTATTCCAGGGGTTCCTGGAATACAAACCCCAAGCATGTCAAAGGAGCCATCGTTTAAATGAACCTGATACCATATTGATGGAAGCGAATAAGGAAGGTGTGGGTCATTAGCAAGCATTGGCTTACCATTTTTTGATATTTTACCAGAGATAACCCATGAATTACTTCCAATTCCATCTGAAACCATTCCAAACATCTCTCTAAACTTAACATTCGCTTCAACGAACTTCCCTGTCGGGACGACATATCTTTTTATGATAAGAGGGGCATTCTGAGGATACCGAGGTATCAACCTTCTAAATTTTTCCTCTCCAACCTTTGAAAGAATCTCACTAAAAACTGGTTCATTCCACCACGCAAAATTTAACTGCCAAGCGATTAATCTTGTTATTAAAATGCAATCTGTTATGCTCCATTCATCAGGTTCATACCCAAGTAATTTAAATTCAACTGGATAATTCCCTTTGTTCGTTTTGATAAAATAATTTACACCATCTGTGTATGATTTTAAGATCTCTATTGATTTTTCGCTTAGATATTTCTGCATTTTTTTAGCTGTCTCATTCAACCCAAGAGTTCTGAAAAGTTTGTCAATTTCCAGTGTCTCAATCCCAAAAATTTCAGACAATCTCCCAGAGGCAATCCTTCTTGAAAGATCCATCTGCCACAATCTATCTTGTGCGGTCACATAACCGAGAGCAAAATAAAGGTCATGTTCATTCTTTGCAAATATATGTGGTATTCCATTTTCATCTCTATAAATATAAACTGTGTCAATTAAAAAATGCGTTTTCAAAGTTCCTTCAAGTTTTGGATGTGATCTTGTGATAAGTTTGTATGAAAGGATGATCACAGCGATCAATAAAACAAGCAAGATGAACGAAATTCCGGCAATGAACTTTGCAAACTTTGACATAGTTTTTTCAATTTTTTGTTTTAAAAAATTTACAAAAACAAGTTTTCATTTCAAATGTGTCTAATTTTTGATTTTGGAAATTTTACTTTATCTGGCTAAATTAAAATGCAACAAAAATTAAAGCCACCCACATCATGGATATCAAAGGAAAATCAGTTCTTATCCTTGGAGCATGGGGACTTGTCGGCTCAGCTGTTACCCGCCGAATAGTTCAAGAAAAACCAAGAAATATAATTGTTGCTTCCCTCAAACAGTGGGAAGCCGAAGAAGCAGTTGAGAAATTAAGAAAAGAATTCCCAGAATTTGACCGAAACTTTTTTATACCTTGGTGGGGCAACATCTTCGTCAGAGATGAATTTAAAGACATGAGCAGAGAGGAAATTTTATCAAACCCTGAATACAGAAGGACTTTGATCAACGACATACTCGGAGAGCTTACTGATGAGATATTAAAACAGTCAGCGCTTTACAAGCTACTGAACAGATTTTCACCCGAAATTGTGATTGATTGTATTAACACTGCAACAGCAATTGCTTATCAGGATATTTTCACATCTGCTCTTGAAGTTTTGCATTCAATTGACAGATTTAAAACTGGGGATGGTGAAAAGGAAAATATAATTGAGCCAGTTGAAAGATTACTCGCAACACTTTACATTCCCCAACTTATAAGACATGTTCAAATACTTTATCGCTCAATGCAAGAAGTTGGGACAAAGATTTATGTTAAAATTGGGACAAGCGGAACTGGAGGAATGGGCTTAAACATTCCATATCATAGCGAGGAAAGACCTTCAAAGGTTTTACTTAGTAAATCTGCCGTTGCTGGAGCACACACGCTTCTTCTCTTTTTAATGGGCAGAACCCCAGATGCACCTATAACAAAAGAAATAAAACCAACAGCAGCGATCGCATGGAAAAAAATTGGATATGGAGAAATAAAAAGATTCGGTAAGCCAGTTGAATTGATTGATTGCCCGCCTGAAAAAGCATTTAAATTAAATGGAACAATTGAATTGAGAATAACTGAGGATAGTTTTGAGAAGCTCAACGAAACTTTAAAATCAGTTTTTATTGATACGGGGGAAAATGGACTCTTCTCAAGAGCCGAATTTGAAACACTTTCAACCCCAGGGCAGATGGAGTATGTTACACCTGAAGAAATTGCCGAAACGGTTATCTTTGAGATCAAAGGTGGTAATACAGGACACGACATAATAAATGCGCTTGACCACGCTACGCTTGAACCAACCTATAGGGCTGGCTTTTTGACTGAATCAGCCTTAAAAAGGATGAGAGAACTTGAAAAACAATATGGTGTTGAAAGCATTGCTTTTGAATTGCTTGGTCCGCCAAGATTATCAAAACTTCTTTATGAAGCGCACCTCCTGAAACTTGCATTTGAAAGCATGGAAAATGTCATCAAACAAGATCCAAAGGTTATGAGCCAGAGGTGTGCCGAGATTATAAAGTCAAATAAAAAATTAAGAGCACAAATAATTTCAATTGGAATTCCAATTTTGATGCCAGATGGAGAAACTTTAATCCGAGGA
>NZ_CZVH01000098.1:0-33037 GCF_001458555.1 Candidatus Kryptobacter tengchongensis
GATTATATCCGTCAGCGACCACTTGTAAAGGGTCAAACTTATTACTATACGGTGACTGCCTATGCATACAACCCGGATCCATTGTCTCCATTTAGAGCCCTTGAAAGCACCCCGATTGTCCTTAAAGCCACCCCGCAATCTCCACCGCCTGGGTCAAGATACTTTGGAGTGGTGGGCGATACCTTAGAAGTTATACATAAGGGTAAAAGTGATGGCGAAGTGGTCGCCATACTTGTTGATCCATCTATCACAACAGGACATACTTATCAAGTAAGATTTGATAATGAAGGGAATTGGTATATCGTTGATGTTAATGAAAATAAGGTAAAAGCAACCGGGACAAATCAATCTGGGGGTGAAGCTTATCCGGTAGTTGATGGTATTTTTGTAAAAGTAATGGGTCCACCTCTTGCTGGGAAAGAATGGGTTGCAGAGCCATCTGCAAATAGATGGTTCACAGGAAATTCAGCAAATGGTGGTGAGCTGTTATTTGGTGCTGTATTTTTGGGTCCAAACTTCACTGGAAGTAGCTTGGCACCAGGTGATTTTAAATCAGTTGAAATTAGATTTTCTGCAAAAACTGGATATACAGATGCAAATAATAATGGGAAATATGACCTTGGAGAACCTTATACAGTTGATCCAGCAAAATCACAAAAAGCATTTATGTATCAAACATGGAATAATGGTGCATATGAAGGGTTCTTTGATGTTCCTTTCCAAGTTTTTGATATTGAAAATCCGAACTCACCTCGGCAGTTAAATGTCGTCGTTCGTGATAGAAATGCAAATAGACAATGGGATATCTCAGATGCGAATGATGCAATTACGCCATATGAATATATATGGATTTTAGATAGTGATTATGATCCTACTGGAAAAGCATGGGATCCAACACAAGGAAGAGGATTTATGACCAACGGTTCTAATCATAGCGCTTATCCAGTTTTGTGGGCTTTGTGGTTATATCAAAGGGGAACTCAAGAGCCTTACCGTGCAGATGTAACTTTAAAACTTTATCCAAATCGTGTAAATACGCCTGCTGATACATTTGTATTTGTCACACAAGCTCCAACAGTTGGTGATGTTCAACTTGCCCGTCAAGATGTTGAAAAAATTAACGCTTTTCCGAACCCATATTATGGATTTAATTTAATGGAAACCGATAGGTTGTTAAAGTATATAACTTTCAACCATTTGCCGAAGAAAGCAACGATAAGGATATTCAACCTTGCTGGTGTTCTTGTGAAGACGATTTATAAAGATGATGATTCGCAATTTGCGAGGTGGAATTTAAGAAATGAGCACAATCTTCCTGTTGCAAGTGGTATTTACATTGTCCATATTGACATGCCGGATATTGGAAAGACGAAAATTTTAAAGCTCATGATCGTTCAAGAAGAGGAGATAATTCCAACTTATTAAAATTTAACACCGCCCCTTTCGTTAGGGGCGGTTATTTAAAAATAAAAAAACGGAGTTTGAACCATGAGAAAAATTTATTTAATAATTGTTTTGCTAATTTCGGGGCAGTGGTTATTTGCGCAATCAAAGGCTGGAACATCCGCTGCGCCTGAGCTTACTATTCCAGTTGGAGCAAGGTATACAGCTATGGCTGGTGCATCTGGAGTCCTTGCAGAAGGTGTTGAAGCAATAACTTGGAATCCGGGTGGGGTTGATTGGATCGTCGGAAATGGTCAGGCGATGTTTTCTCACCGACGTTATATTGCAGATATCGGAATTAATTATCTTGCTTTGGTCGGAAAATTTGGGTTTGGTTCGGTTGGTCTATCGTTAAGAACATTTGATTTTGGAGATATTCCTATTACGACTGAATTTCAACCTGACGGAACAGGTGAGGTTATAAGCCCGAACTTTTTTGTTGCGAGTTTGACTTACTCAAAAAGATTATCCGATCGTGTTTCTGTTGGTGTAAATTTCAACCTTGTAAATGAAAGTTTTGGAAGGGTTAGCGCAACTGGTTTTGCGTTTGATGCTGGAATTCAATACCGAAATATGTTGAATATTTCTGGACTTTCACTTGGTGTTGTTGTTAAGAATATAGGACCAACGATGAAATATGGCGGTTCAGGATTGTGGGTTAGGGCAGTGGTTCCAGGCTCGGAAAGAGGAGTCACATTTTATAAAGTTGAAGCGGCTTCATTCCCAATGCCAACTTCATTTGAAATTGGACTTGGATACAATTATACGATAGGTGAAGTTAACAATTTATCTCTCACTGGATTATATCAAGCAAATAACTTTTACGCTATAGATGCTTATAAGTTCGGATTTGAGTATTCATTTAAAAATATTTTCTTCCTCAGAGCGGGCTATAATTATAGCAAGTCAGGTGAATTAACTTCAATTTGGCATCATTATACACTTGGCGCTGGGGTTAATACGGAAAGTTTGATTGGATTAAAGGTATCGTTTGATTATGCTTATGTCCCGGTGACATATTTTAGTGCAAATCATGTATTCAATTTGAAAGTTGGATTTTAGACAATGCAGGGGGCGGGTTTTAGCCCGCCCTTTTTCGTTTAACTCTCCCCATATCCCCCCTACAAGATTTTTATTTCTCATTCCTCATTTTTTAAATTTTTGTAAATTTTAAAACAAATTTTTCTCTAATATGCCTGAAAAATTTGATATAGCAATAATTGGTGGTGGTCCAGGAGGTTATGTTGCTGCCATAAGAGCATCTCAACTTGGTTTTAAAACTGCTTTAATTGAAAAAGATCGTGTTGGGGGGATCTGCCTTAACTGGGGATGTATTCCAACGAAGGCTTTGCTAAAATCGGCTGAACTTTTCAATCTTGTAAAAAGGGCAAGTGAGTTTGGGCTAAAAGTTGAAAACTTGGGCTTTGATTTCAAAAAGATAATTCAAAGAAGCAGACAGGTTGCGGAAAAATTCAGCTCCTTTTGTTAATCTTTCCGCAACCTGATTAACAAAAGGAGTTGAATTTTTGCTCAGAAAAAACAATGTAACGAAAATTTCCGGTCACGGTTTTGTCTTAAAACCTGGTCTTGTAGGTGTAAAAAATGAAAAAGATGAAATAGAAATTCAAGCAAGTAATATAATCATTGCAACGGGTGCAAGGCCAAGAGAATTACATGGAATTAATATAGATGGTAAAGTTATCATCACAAGTAAAGAGGCAATGCTTCTTGAGAAACCACCAAGATCAATGATAATCATCGGGGCTGGGGCAATTGGCGTTGAATTTGCCTATTTCTACAATTCTTTTGGAACGAAGATAACATTGTTGGAGATGATGTCTTCAATTCTGCCAAATGAAGATAGGGAAATAACAGATATACTTGCTAAATCATTTCAAAAGTCGGGTATTGATATTTTAACTGGGACGAAAGTTGTTGAGGCAAAAGCGGTTGATGGTCAAGCGCAGGTGAAAATTCAAAATGAAAACGGTGAGAAAACTTTAAAAGCAGATCTTGCTCTTGTTGCAATTGGAGTTCGTGGAAATTCTGATGATCTCGGGCTTGAAAATATCGGCGTTGAAGTTGAAAATTCTTTTATCAAAGTTGATAAAAAAACTTACAAGACAAATGTTGATGGTATATATGCAATTGGTGATGTTATTGGACCACCACTGCTTGCACATGTAGCGTCCGCTGAGGGAATTAGATGTGTTGAGAATATAGCTGGGGTTGAAACTTTGCCAATTGATTATTATGGAATTCCAAACTGCACATATTGTATTCCGCAAGTTGCAAGCATTGGATTGACCGAGGAAAAAGCCATTGAACTTGGTTATGAGATCAAGGTTGGGCGTTTTCCTTTCAGAGCAAATGGGAAAGCACTTGCGCTTGGTGAGACGGAAGGGATGGTTAAGGTCATTTTTGATGCAAAATATGGTGAATTGCTTGGTGCACATATCGTAGGTCCTGAGGCAACGGAATTAATCGCTGAATTTGGGGTTGCTAAAACTCTTGAAAGCACGGCTTTTGAAATAGCTAAAACAATTCATGCACACCCAACTTTATCTGAAACATTGATGGAAGCTTCGGCTGATTCGTTAAAAGAAGCGATACATATTTAAAACAAAATTAAATTCGCTGTGAAATTATGCCAATTTTACAGTTGATAGCAAAAATTGTGAAAATTTTACGCTCACAGGGGACCCCAGGACAAGTTGCTGCTGGTTTTGCGTTTGGAATGTGTCTTGGGCTTATACCATGGAATACTTTGCATAGCATCTTGATCTGGATAATCGTTATAGTTGTTAATGTGAACTTTGGCGCTGTTTTCCTTGGAATAGCTGTTTTTGGAGCAGTCGCATATATATTTGATCCGTTTTTCCATTCTTTCGGTTACTGGATTCTCGTAGATGTTGAATCATTGCGAAGTTTATGGACATCGCTTTACCAGTCTCCTGTGATTCCTTTTACGAGATTTTACAACACCGTTGTAATGGGAAGCACGGTTATATCTTTCTTGTTATTTTTTCCCGTTTATTTTGGAAGTAAATGGTTAGTTAAAAATTACCGTGAAAAAGTTGATCCCCATATCCAAAAATTGGGGTTGATTAAAGCTATAAAGGCTTCAAAAATCTATCAGCTCTATCAAAAAATTAAATTTTGGAGTGAGGTAGTATGAAATACATAAGAAAATCTGGGGTTATATTTATTGGAGTGGTTATAATTATTGTCGTCTTGCTTAACATCTTACTTACAGATAGATGGCTTGAAAGTCAACTTGAAAAAGCAGGTTCAAATATTGTAGGTGCAAAAGTTGAAATTGATGACCTTGATGTTTCCTTGTTGAATCTAATGATAAAGTGGAGAAGAATTCAAATAACGCATCCCGAGCATACGATGAAGAACATGATTGAGACAGGTCCCGTTGAATTTAAACTTTCTCTTCCAGCTTTGTTAAAGCGGAAGATAGTTATAGAAAATATGCAAATTTTAAACATCAAAACTTTCACCGATAGAAAAACAGATGGACGCCTGCCCGATAGAATTAAGAAAGTAACAAAAAAAGAACCAAGTTTTTTTGAAAAACAATTTACGGCTCTGTTGGATGAGCTAAAAAAAGCCCCCGCTTTTGAATTGGTTTCCGAAGTCAAAGATCTCAAGCCAAAGGATATAATAGATAAAATTCAATTCAACACCCCTGCGAAGATAGATTCGGTTAAGAATTTAATTGAAGGTAAAATTCAAAAGTATAAATCTAACTTTGAAAATCTACAAACTGATATAAATAAACTCAAGGAGATAGAGGCGAATTTTAGAAGTATAAACCCATCATCTATAAAGACAGTAAGCGACCTTAAAGCAACTTATGATCTTGTGAATGGAAGCATAAAACAAATAAATGAAATAAAATCTAAATATGAAGCAAAGGTTAATGAGATTAAACAGTTGCCAAATGAGGTAAATGCGATCAAACTTGAAATTCAAGAGCAAATAAAAAGTGATATTCAAAAAGTAAAAGATTACGCAAAACTTCCAGACATAAAAAATCTTAATTTTGTTAAATACCTCATCGGTCCTAAACTTTTCTCGTATTACTTGACATATGAAAGGTATTCAAATGCTGTTGAAGGATATATTGAAAAGATGCAAGCCTTGAAACCTGAGAAAGAAAAAAGACCTCCGAGGTTGAAAGGTCAGGATATTCATTTCGTAAAGGAGAGAGCGTTGCCTGGGTTTTGGTTAAAAAAATGTGTTTTATCTGGCGAGACAAATGCAGGCTTTAAAATTAAAGGGGAAATCACCAATGTAAGCAATCAACCTAAAATTGTGGGAGAGCCAATTCGTGTTATGCTTATTGGAGATAGACCTGACAAAGCAAGTTTGAGGCTTAAAGCTGAACTTTATTTCTTGGGTGAAGTTTCAAAGCAAACTTTGGATTTTGAACTTGTAAATTTACCGATCGCAGATTTCAATTTTGAGCATTCGGTTAAATATCTACCGGTTAAGGTTGAAAACTCTGTAGGTGATGTTGTGGTAAGACTTTCAAGACAGGGCAAGGAATTAGCCTCTGAATTTAAGTTTGTCCTTTATAATCCACATTTCGTATTTCCAGCTTTTAATCCAGCAAACATATATGAGCAAAAGTTTTCAAGTTTAGTTAAAAATACTTTTAGTGCTGTGAAAAGTTTTGATGCGGATGTTTCTTTAGGCATTGTCAATGGTCAATTAAGTATGAGTTTAAATTCAAGTCTGGACAAACAGTTAAGTAGTGGTTTTAGGGAGGCGGTTGGGAAGGAAATTGAGCAATTGAAAAACGAAGCGGAATCAATGGCACGAGCTAAACTTGAGGAGATAAGAAGGGAATTTGAGTTGAAAATTGATGAGAAGATAAAGGAGTTAACAAATAAAGCGGATGAATATAAAAATATCGTGACTTTAGTTGAAAATCTGAGGGAGCAAAAGTTAAAGGAACTTGATCAAGAAATAAAAAAGCGTGGGACGAAAATTCTTGAGAACATACTAAGAAAATAATTCACTCTAAAAGGGCTAACTTCACAATTCTATCAACTAATTCAGGAAATTCAATACCAGCGGCTTTCGCTGCTTTTGGAACTAAACTTGTCCCGGTCATCCCCGGGAGTGTGTTGATTTCAAGGCAGAAGGTTTCGCCTTTATCGGTTACCCTGAAATCAACCCTTGCAAATCCTTTGCAACCAACTGATTCAAATGCAATTAATGCTTGTTCTTGAAGTTTTTTTGTCCATTCCTCAGGGATTTCTGCTGGAACAATGTATTCGGTTGCTCCCTTTGTATATTTGTGATAATAGTCGTAGATCCCTCCCTTGGGTATTATTTCAATGACTGGCAAAGCCATATTTCCAAGTATTCCAACTGTTAACTCTTTGCCTTCTATAAAATCCTCAACGAGAGCTATATCGGAATACTTAAAAGCAAGTTCAAGAGCTGGCTCAATTTCCTCAGGACAATGGACAACGCTTAATCCGACGGTTGAGCCCTGATCGTTTGGCTTAACAACACAGGGATAAGAAAATGATTTTTCTATTTTTCTGCGAATTTCGTTCAGGTCAATTTTGTTCTTTTTTATTGTAAACCAGTCTGGAGTTTGAACTCCGTTATGTTTAAAAACTATTTTTGATATATTTTTGTCTATACCAATTGCGCTTGCGAGAACACCCGAGCCAGTATATTTTTTCCCACGAAGTTCAAGGAGTGCTTGAACCGTTCCGTCTTCTCCCCATTTACCATGCAAAATTATGAACACAACATCAATATCATCAAGTAAATGTGAATTTATGCACTCTATTACATTTTTGTTTGAATATCTTGCGAGCTCTTCCTCAGTTGGTGGGGTTTCTCTTATTGCGCTTATAAAAAGTTCATCTTCATTTTCTGGTTGATTTATTCCGAGAGCTGGGTCAATAGGTTTAACGATGTAACCAGCTTCTCTCAATCCCTGAGTTACATACTTCCCTGAAACTATTGAAACATCTCTTTCAGGGGATGTGCCACCGAGCAATACAGCAACTTTGATCTTCTCCATAGAGATTAAATTTTGATTTGTTTTCCATAACTTTTCAAACTTATCTCAGATAATTTCTTTACATCATCAAGCGTTAAAGTTTTCTCACCGCCAAGAACCTTTGCAAGTAAGACTATCATAGCGTAGTGCTCAAGTTTTTCCATCTTGAAATAAGCATCTTTTAAATTTTTCCCAAGTGTAACAGCCCCGTGATTTTGAAGAAGAAAAGCATCGCAATTTTTCACAAAAGGTTGAACTGACAAAGCAACTTCATCGGTTGAAGGAGTTGCATATTTCGCAAGCGGAATTTTGCCAAGATTTACTATCACCTCTGGAAGAACAAATTCCTCAAGAGAAAGCCCAGCAGTTGCAAACGCAGTCGCAAAAGGTGGATGCGCATGCACTATCGCATTTATATCTTCTCTTTGACTGTAAATGAAAAGATGCAACTTTATCTCTGTTGATGGCTTGTAAATCCCATATGTCAAATTTCCATCGGGATCAATTTCTACTATTTGTGATCTTTTCAAATCGCCTTTATTTACCGCAGTTGGAGTGCAAAGTATATTTCCATTTCCAAGTCGTGCTGATATATTACCGTCCATCGCTGAGATGAACCCCTTTTCGTAAATTAGATGTGCAATTTCTACAATTTCAGAAATTAATTTTTCCTTTTCAAGGAGAAATTTTTTATCTCTCATCTTGCGTTTCTGATTTTGATTGTTTAATCATCAAGATGCGAAGGATCAAACGAAGGAAGAAAATTGCAAATGCAACTACAAGAGCATGGATATAATATTCAGGTGGAATAGTTTTGGTCAGCATTCCGATAAGAAGCAAAATTAAAATCGCCAAACTTATGTAGGTTATCAAATTGAAAGTTTTGCTTGAAATTTTCATTTTTACCTCACTTTGTTTTAATGATGGAAGCGTTTTCATTTTTTTCTCAAATTTAATTAAATTAAAAACAATAAAAAACAAAGAAGCATTGAAACTTGGAGAACGATCTTAAGCTTCAATACTGGGAAGAATTTAATCAGTTGATGAAAAGGCGCATTGAAGAGATGGAGGAACTTAAGAAGCTTGGAATTAACCTATATCCCTATGAATTTCCCGTGAATTCTTACTCTGAGGAAATCTTGAAAAATTTTAGAGATGAAGACCCACCGATGAATGTTTCCATAGCTGGAAGAATTATGTCAATCAGAAGAATGGGGAAAGCTACATTTTCACATATTCAGGATTCAAAAGGGAAAATTCAAATTTATTTCAAAAAAGATATCCTCGGTGATAAATACGATATTTTGAAATTGCTTGATATAGGTGATATAATTGGTGTTAGAGGTGAGGTATTCAGGACGAGAACTGGGGAGGTAACTGTAAAAGTTGAAGATTATCAAATTCTTGCGAAGGCGATACGACCTTTGCCCGTGGTTAAAGAGAAGATTGATGAACAAGGTAACAGAATTGTTTATGACCCATTTACAGATAAGGAAATGAGATATAGGCAAAGATATGTTGATTTGATAGTAAATCCAGATGTAAGACAGGTTTTCATAAAGCGAGCAAAGATAATAAGCACAATTCGTGAGATTCTTGATTCTTATGGTTTCATTGAAGTTGAAACCCCAATTCTACAGCCCGTTTATGGTGGTGCAACCGCAAGACCTTTTGTAACCCATCATAATGCGCTTGATATGGATCTTTATTTGAGAATTGCGGATGAACTTTATTTAAAAAGATTGATAGTTGGGGGATTTGATGGCGTTTATGAGATCGGAAAAGATTTTAGGAATGAGGGGATGGACAGGATGCATAATCCTGAGTTTACAATGCTTGAACTTTATGTGGCTTATAAAGATTACAATTGGATGATGGAGTTTACGGAAAATTTAATTTATAATGTGAATTTGCGTGTCAATGGAACAGCTAAGATAAAGTTTGGTGACAATGAAATTGATTTGACTCCACCTTGGAAGAGAATTCCGATGTTTGAACTTCTCAAACAATATACGGGCGAAAATCTTGAGGGAAAATCTGAAGAGGAACTTCGTGTAATTGCTAAGAGGCTTAATGTTGATGTCTCGTCAAAAATCGGGGTTGGGAAAATAATTGATGAAATTTTCTCGGAGCTTGTTCAGCCAAATTTAATTCAGCCAACTTTTGTAATTGATTATCCCGTGGAGATGTCCCCGCTTGCCAAGAGGCATAGAAATAACCCAAGACTTGTTGAAAGGTTTGAGGTTATAATCTGCGGGATGGAGGTGTGCAACGCTTTTAGTGAGTTGAATGACCCAATAGATCAGCGAATGAGGTTTGAAGAGCAAGCAAGGCTTCGGGCTCAAGGTGATGAAGAAGCGATGACTATAGATGAAGATTTTATCAGAGCGCTTGAATATGGTATGCCACCAACTGCAGGGCTTGGAATTGGAATTGACCGACTTGTGATGATTTTAACAAATCAAAGGACAATTCGTGATGTAATCCTTTTCCCGCACATGAGACCTGAAAAGTAATGAAAACAAAAGATTAACATTTTAAAGTGAAAAAAATCAATCTTGTTCTTGGAATCCACAATCACCAACCTGTTGGTAATTTTGATTTTGTTTTTGAGCACGCATATAAGGTTGCTTATAAGCCGTTCATTGAAATCCTTGCAAAGCATCCTAAAATTAAACTTGCACAGCATTATACAGGTGTTTTGTTTGATTGGATTTTGAAAAATCATCCCGAGTTTTTAAATGATTTGAAAGTTCTCGTGGATAATGGACAAATTGAACTGATAACGGGTGGATTTTATGAACCAATCCTTGCCATAATTCCAGACCAAGACAAACTTGATCAGATAAAGAAATTGAGCGATTTTATTGTTGAAAATTTCGGAAGAAAACCTGTTGGGATGTGGCTTGCTGAAAGGGTATGGGAACAGCATATTGTTAAGTTCATCGCAATGGCTGGGGTTAAATATGTTATAATTGATGATACACATTTTCGGTATGCTGGCTTAACTGGGGAACAACTTCTGGGATACTACATTACGGAAGAACAAGGCTACACCGTCAATATCTTTCCCATAAGCAAAATGTTGAGATACACAATCCCATTTCAACCTGTTGAAAAAACGATTGATTACTTAAGGGAAATTGCAACTGAAAATGGGGATAGAGTTGTTGTTTACGCTGATGATGGGGAAAAATTTGGTGTATGGCCAAATACATACAAGCATGTCTATGAAGATGGATGGCTTGAGGAGTTTTTCACTGCGCTTGAGGAAAATAGCGATTGGATTAACATACTTCATTTTTCAGAAGTTATTGAGAAGATAAAACCAACTGGAAGAATTTATCTGCCGAATGCTTCGTATGCTGAAATGATGCACTGGGCCTTGCCCGCTGATGCTTATCTTGATTATGAGAAACTTGAAGAGCATTTGAAAGAAGAGGGAATGTATGAACAATATTCAAGATTTTTCAGAGGTGGATTCTGGAGAAATTTCCTTGTAAAGTATCCCGAGGCGAATAACCTTCATAAAAAAATGTTAAGAGTTTCCGATAGAGCAAGAAAACTTCAATCAAAGGGCAAAGATGTCAACATTGCCCTTAATAAAATATGGTCTGCCCAATGTAATGACCCATATTGGCATGGAATTTTTGGAGGATTATATCTTACAAATCTAAGATCAACTGCGTATAGGAATTTGATCAGTGCTGAGAATGAACTTGACAAAGTTGAAGGAAAAAAGTTGATTCGCTATGAACTTACGGATTTTGATAAAGATGGGAAAGAAGAATTGATAATTGAATCGCCGAATTTCAATATTTACATAGATCCAAATTACGGGGGGCAAATTTTTGAGTTTGATTTTAAGCCTGTTGAATTTAATATAGCTGATGTGATGACGAGAAGAAAAGAGGGTTATCATGAAAAATTGCTTCGCCTTGCAAATGAAAAGAATAATCCTAATAATCAAGGCGTCGCAAGCATACATGATATGTTACTTGCAAAAGAAGAAGGGTTGGAAAAATTCTTGCACTACGATTGGTATAAAAGGGGTAGCTTGATTGACCATTTCCTTGGCGAAGGGACAACCCTTGAAAATTTTTACCAGTGTAAATATCCAGAACAGGGCGATTTTGTTGATCAACCTTATGTGGTTAATGTTAATTTCAAAAGAAACTTACTTGAGGTTATACTCTCAAGGGATGGAAATGTTTGGATTGATAACCAGAGGAAAAAGATTCGGGTTGAAAAGAAGATCACAATCAATAAAAATTCAAGTGACCTTTTTATAGAGTATAAACTTGAAAATCTTGAAGACGAAATGCTTGACCTGTGGTTTGGGGTTGAATTTGCGTATAATTTTCTTGCGCCAGATTCAAGTGATAGATACTTTTATTTTATTGGATACGAGCTTGAAGATAAAAGATTAAAGAGCATGGGGATAGTTGATGATGTTGTTTCGTTTGGGATAGTGGATGAGTGGCTTGGGCTTGATATGAATTTTTATCTGAGCAAGTTCGCTAATGTGTGGAGATTTCCGCTTGAATCAATTTCGCTTTCTGAAGCTGGTTTTGAGAGAGTCTATCAGGGTTCTGTTATGCTACTTAACTGGAACATCAAGTTGAGCAAGGAATGGAATGTTCAGATTCATAAATCTTTTAGATTATTAAAAAAGTAAAAATCTGGTGAAGTTTTGCAGTGGAAAATTTTTAAAATTTCCCTGCTTATAATTTTTTCTTGTGGTGTTATGTTCTCGTTTTCAAATTTTTCTGCCGTTTTGGATTCAAATTCGCAAGTTGTCCAGAAGAAAGTTAATTATACAAGGCTTGCGTTTGTTGGGGTTGGAACAGCAGGAACAATGGCTGTTATCCATGTTTATCAACAGCATGCATGGTGGAGCGGTCAGAGAAGATCTTTTCATATTGTAAATGATTGGGACTATGCGCTTAACATTGATAAAATTGGGCATTTCTACGGCGCAACATTGATCTCAAGTTTGTTTTCCAGGTCGCTTCAATGGGCTGGTGTGGATAAAAAGAAAGCGATGATATATGGTGGGATACTTGGTTCTTTATTTGGACTTTATGTTGAGTTTGAAGATGGTTTTGCAACTGATTGGGGATTTAGCCCAGGTGATGCGAGTGCAAATATTCTTGGTTCATGGTATCCAGTTGCTCAATATTATGTCCCATTTTTGAGGAATTTTAATTTTAAATGGAGTTATATTCCAACAACGCAACTTAAAACTGGCAAAAAGAAAATTTTCATTGATGACCATGAAGGTCAAGTTATGTGGCTTTCAATATCTGTAAATAATTTTTTTGCCTGAAAAAATTGAAAAGGTTTACCCTGATTTTCTTAACATCGCTGTTGGTTATGGTGTAAGGGAACTTGATGGGCTTGGCGGAGGCAAAAGGGAATTTTACATAGCCCTTGATTATAACCTTGAAAAATTGCCAGGGGATGGATGGCTTTGGAATTTGATAAAGAAAAATTTGAATTATATTCATCTCCCTGCACCTGCCATAAGATTAACACCTAAATTTGCTGTGTTCGGATTTTTCTTCTCAAAGAGGATTTAAAAAATGCTATTAAAGGAAGTTTTATCTGGAATCTTAATTGGTGTTTTATCTGGATTTTTTGGGCTTGGTGGCAGTAGCGTTGCAACCCCGATTTTGAAATCATTTGCTGGCGTCAACCCAATTTTTGCGCTTGCAACTCCATTATTGACCGTGATACCATCTTCGCTTTCAGCATCTGTGATTTATTACAGGAAGAATTTAATAAATTTTGATGTTGCAAAGTTGACAATTCTTTCAGGGTTGCCTTTTGTTATCATCGGGGCTTATTTAACGAAGTTTGTCAGTGGTGAATTTCTCATGCTTGCAACTGCTGTTTTTGTTTTATTTGTTGGATTAAGTTTTTTGAAAAGGAAAAATTTATTTGGTAGTGGTGGAAAGAATGATAAAAATTTGAGGTTAAAGTTAATTTCCTTAAGCCCTCTGATAGGTTTGGTTTCCGGATTTCTCGCAAATGGTGGGGGAGTTATGCTTGTTCCGATGTATGTTAAAATTTTAAAAATGGACATAAAGAATGCTTTTGGGACTTCTTTTTTCGTGATATCATTTTTCGCTGTCCCAGGGGCTGTAACTCACTTTATGCTCGGGCATATTGATTTGAAACTTTTTTTAATCCTTGCGTTTACTGCAATTCCGTTTGCGAGCCTTTCAGCAAAGATCGCTATAAAATTGAAAAGTGAACGGCTTGAATTCGCTTATGGAGTTTTCCTCGTTGTTTTCGCAATTTATTTCTTCATCAGGGAATTTCAAAGTTTATTATAAAAAAACTAATTGCAAAAAATTTGGGTTTCTGTATGTTAAAAATTTTAATTTTTCTTTGTCTGATTATTTCCAAGATTTTTCCACAAGAAAATCTCGGTGCAAGAGCTTTTGCCTTAAAAAGTTATGTTATCCCAAATGATGTGTGGGCAATTTTTTATAATCCTGCTGGATTGGCTGATTTGAAGATCAGGGAGATTTCTTTTTCATATATTCCCGCTCAATTTGGATTGAAAGAGCTTTCCAAGAAGGGTTTTGTATTTTGCGAAACATCTTTACCTGTTAAGGTCGGTGTTGGAGCTGAAATTTTTGGTTTTGAACTTTACAAAGAAGGTGTTGTTAAATTTTCGGTTGCCCGAGATTTTGAGCTTTTCAATCTTGGGTTAAACTTAAACTATAATTTTGCCTCAATCAAGGGATATGGAAATGCTGGGGCGTTCAGCGCTGACCTTGGATTCATATCAAAATCTGTTAAGTTTTTTAAATTTGGTTTCGTTCTAAAAAATTTAATTGCTGGGAAAATTGGAAGAGCGAAAGAGAAACTATCAAAGGAGATTGAACTCGGGGTCGCTTTGTTGCCTTATGATAATTTAATGGTTTCAACAAGCATTTATAAAGAAACTGGCTTTAAAGAAAGTTTAAAATATGGGGTTGAGTATGAATTCGCAAATCTTTTCGCTTTAAGATTTGGGTTTTCAAATTATCCTACGCAATATTCTGGTGGGGCTGGGATAAAATTTACAAAATTTCAATTTGATTACGGGGTTAATAACCACCAATTGCTCGGTTTAACACATCAGGTAACATTAACCGCAAAATTGGGTTGGAAAAAATGAAAAAACTTGTGTTAATTTTTCTGATTATTGTTGCCTTTGCGAAGTCGCAGGATGTAGAAGTTGATACGCTGAAAAATCTTGAGGAGGAAATACTTGAGAATCTTGAAGTTGACGCACAAATTGATGAGATAACCGAACAATTTGAGTTTATAAGGATAGAACTTAACAAAGCAGATATAGACGATCTCACTGAACTTCCATTTATAAGCAGAGAGGTTGCAAATAAGATAATTGAGTATCGCGAAAAAATCGGGGGATTTAAAGCAAGAGAACAAGTTTTTGATATCCCGGAGGTTGATGAAGGTGTGAAATTATTTCTCTATAGAAATGGATACCTTCAGAAACCAAAGTTAAGTTTTCAACTTCGCACAAGGGTATTGAATAAAAATAATATCAAAAACTTCGGGGAAAATTTTGATGAAAATTTCAAAACATACCAGCTCGGTCGCTTTGCGATTTCAAATTTTTCAGGTGGGTATATAATTGAAAAAGATTATGGTGAAAGGAAGATAAATGATTTGACAAACCTTTTCGTTGAATATAGAGGTTCGGGAATTTTGAGAAAATTTATCGTGGGGAATTATATTTTACAGTTTGGGCAGGGAATTTTGATGTGGAGACCTGTGTCACTTGGGAAGGGTTCTGACGCAATTTTGCCTGCGGTTAGAAGTTTTGAAAATTATTCTTCTGGATATATTTCAACTGATGAAGTTAAACCGATGTTTGGTGGAGTTGTGAATTTAAAATTTAAAAATTTTGAATCGGTGTTGTTTTATTCAAAAACAAATTTAGCATCATCTGTTGATTCATTGGATAGGGTGAGATATATTGATTTTTCGGGAGTAAATACGGGGGCGAGGGTTTCTCTGTTAAGAAATTTAATAGGTGGAATTGTAAGTTTTAGATGGAGAAATTTTTCATTCGGGATTTTAAATTTTTATGAAAAGTTAAATCGTGATTTTTCGCCGTCAATTTCAAGACCTTTTCAAAGGGAAAGTTTTTACAGTGGATTTGAATTTGATTTGTATTTTAGAAATTTAAATCTATTCGGTGAGATTGGCTCAAAGAAACTTTTACATTTCAGCTATGTTACTGGTTTAACGATGGGATTTGGCGATTTGAACTTTGTTTTTCACTTTAGAAAGTTAAACCCAAATTTTATATCAATCAATGGGAATGTTTTCTCAGAAAGATATGGGGAGGCGTGGAACGAAGAGGGATTTTATTCTGGCGTTAAGTTTAAAATTTGGAAAATGAGATTTTCGGGATATTGGGATATTTTTAAATTTCCGAGGTTTGATTTGAACGATGTGAAAAATGGGGATGATCGCAGGATTGAAATAAGTTTTGCTGTTTCAAGAAATGTTAATTTTAAATTTATGTTTCGCCAAAAGGTGACGGTTGAAGGTATCAAAAACATTGATGAGTTTGGGAGGACATTTTGGGGTGAAGGAGTTGAAAGCAGAAGAAACATAAGATTTGAGTTGGAAAATAAATTTAAAAAAATTTCTTTCAGAAGTAGAGTTGAGGTAGTGCGGAGAAATTTGAATGGGGTTGAGAAAGGAATATTGATTTATCAGGGGGTGAAATGTGAGATCTTGAACAATTTAAAAATTTATGGTCGTATTGCATTTTTCAGGACTGATTCATACTGGTCAAGAATTTACGTTTATGAAGATGATATTGATGGGGTTGTCTCGTTGATCCCGTTTTATGGCAATGGTTTGAGATGGTATTTGGTTGTGAAATATAAATTTGGCAAGTTGCTTTCGCTTCAGATAAAATATGGTGAAAGTTTATTCATAGATAGGGAAGTTGTGCGAAATAATTTGGGAATTCAGGTTGAGTTAAAAATTTAGTTTTCGGGTTCGCCGTAAAGCTCAATTTCAACAAGTTCGCTGATTATGTGTCCAATTGTTATATGTCCTTCCTGAATTCTTTGTGTGTTGTTTGATGGAACAATTATCGCTATATCGCAGAGGTCTTTCATTTTTCCACCATCACGTCCGAGGAAACCAATCACCGTCATTCCTTTTTCCTTTGCTGTTTTCATAGCACGGATGACATTTTCAGAATTTCCACTTGTGCTTATTCCTATCAAAACATCACCTTCATTTCCGAGGGCTTCAACTGTCCTGGCAAATGTATTTTCAAATCCTATATCGTTTCCACCTGCGGTAAGGTTTGAAGTATCAGTTGTAATTGCGATTGCTGGAAGTCCAGGGCGTTTTATTCTCGGATTTAATCTGATGACGAATTCAGTTGCTATATGTTGTGAATCAGCTGCGCTTCCACCATTCCCGCAAAGGAGTAATTTTTTGCCGTTTCGGAATGCATTTGAAATTATTTCAACTGTTTTTAAAATTTGTTCTGTACAATGTGAAAAAATTTTCTTCTTCACATCTGCGCTTTCAAGAAGTGATTGCTCTATGAATTTTATCTTGTCCATTTGCTTTTACTTTTTGTTTTGGTGAATTGCGTTCACAAATTCTGAAATTAAACTTTTTGCATTTTTCCCTGATATGTTCTCAAGTATATTTCCGGTGACGATGATATCTGCACCTGCTTTAACTTTTTCCAAAGCTATTTCTGGATCTCTTATCCCGCCTCCAACAATTAAAGGAATTTTAACGAAAGATTTTATTTTTTGTATTATCTCAATTGGCACTGAATTATCCGCACCGCTTCCGGCTTCAAGGTAGATAAGTTTCATCCCAAAGTATTGCGCAGTTAGTGAATAAGCGATTGCAATGTCAGGCTTATCTCGTGGAATAGGTTTGCTCTGACTTACGAAGATAGCTGAGGTCATTTTTCCTGATTCAATCAGAAGATAAGCTGTTGAAATTGCTTCAATTTTATATTTGAAAATTATTGGGGAAGCTAATGTTTGTTGTCCAACTATATATTCAGTGTTTGTGCTTGTTAAAACAGACAAAAACAAAACAGCATCGGCGTATTTTGAAAGTTGATAAATACTTCCGGGGAAGATTATAACTGGTTTATTCGTATTTTTTTTGACGATTTTAACGCATTTATTAAAATTTTCAGAAAGGAGCAAGCTACTTCCAACAAAAAAGCCATCAACTCCGCAATCTGTGGCTATGCGAATAAATTTAGAAAGGTTTTGGTTTTGTTTATCGGGGTCAATTAAGATAAAATAGAGGGAACCTTTGCGATTGAGCTCATCAAGTATATAACTATAAACTTTCCCCAATGGCTCGCGCAAGGTTCCCCCAGAATTTAAATTTTTATTTTCCAAACCTCGCCTCTAATTTATTGTGTCAAGATTAGTTCTTTTACGATTTTCACGAAGTTTCTCAATGCCTCGTCAAGTTTTGAAATGTCCTTGCCACCGGCGGTTGCGATGTTTGGTCTTCCACCGCCTCCACCACCTGTAATTTTCGCAACTCTGCGAACTATCTCTCCAGCATCTAACTTCTTCTCTTTAACAAGGTCATCGGTTACAACGCACACAAAGTTGATCCTATTCTCCAAAACATTTACAAGTAAACCAACTCCACTTTCAATTTTACTTCTTAGAATATCTGCATATTGTTTCATCTCGTCCATATCTTTTGGAGCCAATTCCCAATTTGAAACATTTATAGCGATAACTTTAAATCCATTTATTCTTACCACATCTGATGATTTTAAAGTTTTTTCAATTTCATCGCCTGCAAGTTTCAGCTTCAATCTTGAAAGTTCTTTCTCAAGATTTTGTTTTTCCTCAACGATTGATTCAATTTTTTCATTAAGTCTTTCTATTTCCTCTTCTTTTTCTTTTAGATATTTTTCAAGTGCTTTCCCGGTGATTGCTTCAATTCTCCTTACTCCGCTTGCAATGCTACCTTCATAGATGATTTTGAAATATCCGGTTTCAATTGTCCTGTCAAGGTGTGTTCCGCCACAGAGCTCATAGCTAAAGTCTCCAATTTTTACAGTTCTAACGATATCTCCATATTTATCACCGAAGAAAGCAAGGGCTCCTTCTTCAAGTGCTTGCTTAAGCGGTTTATATTCTTTGATAAGTTCAATGTCTTCAAATATAACATCGTTTACAAGGTGTTCAATGATCTCAATTTCTTCTTTCCCAAGTTTTTTGGGATGTGTGAAGTCAAACCTCAATCTATCTGGAGCAACAAGTGAGCCTGCTTGCTGAACATGAGTGCCGAGGATTTTTCTTAACGCTGAATGTAAAAGATGAGTAGCGGAATGATTCTTCATTATAGATTTTCTTCTATCAACATCAATTTTTGCGATGAATTTGCCACCACTTTTGATGTAGGATTCAAGTTCTCTTGCAAGTTTGCTGTCTTTTTTGATCTTCGGAATAAAGTGAATTATAAGGTCATCCACTCGCTGTGTATCAATGATTTCAATTTCGCCCCCGGGGTAGATCAATTTGCCAGTGTCTCCCACTTGACCTCCAGATTCAGGATAAAATATAGTCTTTTTAGAGAATACCAGCTGGTCAATGTGCTCATCGTCGCTTGAGAGAAGGATAACTTTATTTGATTCATCATTGACTTCAAATTCATATTCTTTCAGGTCAGGATTGAACTCTGTTTTTATAACATCGCCTTTTCTGAGCAGTGCTTCAACTTTTTCAGCAATGCTTACCTTACCCTCTGTGAAAATTTTCTTCGTTGCTTCTCTTGATCTTTCTCTTTGCTCTTCCATTAATCTTTCAAATTCCTTAAGGTCAACAGAAAAGCCTCTTTCTTGTGCCATCAAGTTTGTGAGGTCAACAGGGAAACCATATGTATCATAAAGCTTAAAAACAACCTCACCGGGTAAAATTTTAAAGCCTTTCTTTTCAAGTTTTGAGATTTCATTTTCAAATATCTCAATTCCTCTATCAAGTGTTTGATTAAAGTTCTCTTCTTCGGATTTGATCACATCCTTTACATATTCCTTTTTGGGTTCAATTTCTGGGTATGCCTCACCCATTATCTCAACGACTTTGTCAACAAGTTTATAGATAAATGGCTCGTGCATATCAAGATTTCTTGCGTATCGTGAGGCTCGCCTCAAAATTCTGCGAAGGACATAGCCTCTCCCTTCGTTTGAGGGAACAGCTCCATCTGTGATTGCGAAGGTAAGCATCCTCACATGGTCTGCGATTACTCGCATTGCAATTTGATATTTATCACCAACGTATTCTTTGCCTGAAAGTTTTGAGATCTCCTCTATCAATGGTTGGAAGAGGTCTGTGTCGTAGTTTGAATTTTTACCCTGCAAGACCGCAACTATTCTTTCAAGTCCCATCCCTGTATCAACATGCTTTGCTGGAAGCAGTTCAAGTTCGCCTCTTTCGTTGCGATTGAACTGAATGAAAACAAGGTTCCATAATTCTCTAAACCTAAGGCAACCGTCAACATTTACTCCACACTTATGATTTTTATCGCACACACCTTCACCAAGGTCAATGTGAATTTCAGAACAAGGTCCACACGGACCCGTGTCTCCCATTTCCCAGAAGTTTGATTTTTCATCAAATCTCAGAATCCTATCGTGTGATATATCTGTAACTTTTTTCCATATTTCCTCTGCTTCATCATCATCTTTGAAGACTGTGGCATATAGTCTGTTCCTTGGGATTCCCCATTCTTTTGTCAAAAGTTCCCATGCCCATTCAATCGCCTCTTTTTTATAATAATCTCCAAATGACCAGTTTCCAAGCATTTCAAAAAATGTATGGTGATATGTATCCTTTCCAACTTCTTCAAGGTCGTTATGTTTTCCGCTGACACGAATGCATTTTTGATAGTTCACCGCTCTTTTATATGGTCTCGTTCCAGTTCCGAGAAATATATCTTTAAACTGGTTCATTCCAGCGTTTGTAAAAAGCAATGTTGGATCATCAGAGGGTATAACAGGTGAGCTTGGAACGAATGTATGTCCTCTTTCCTCAAAGAATTTAACAAAAAATGTTCTTATGTCTTTTGCTTTCATGTTCTATTGTGAAGAATTTGTTTTCTTTTTTAAAAATCTAATAAAAGGATGGATTTCTTGCAAATTCGGATGGGTAAATTAGGGCTCTACCAAAAATAATGATTAAGCGAAAAGGGCGTTTTTCTGGTTTTAGAAAACAAATTTTAAAAGAATCATCGCCCCTATAATTAGCAATGTGCAAAAGATTATTATCGCAGGGTAACCTTTGAGTGATTGAATGGACTCATTTACTGAATTTACAGCCGATATGATATCCTGCTTTTGAGTTTTCAATTCCTTGGAGATTTCGGCTTTTAAAATGCCAAGATTTTCAGTAATGTCTTTTTTGAACGATTTACTTATGTTGAGGATTTCAGCAGTTAAAACGGTAACTTTTTCAAGGAGATTGCCCATGTTATTTTGCACTTCATACTGGGATGTTGCGACTTCATCAAAAACATTTTTTATCTCTTTGAGTTGAACATCAATTGATTTCAAATTTTCATCCAAGTTTGCAGGCGAGGTGAGCGTAAGAGAACTTGTGTTAATAGCGATGTCTTCGGAGATCTTCTTCAATAAGTTAAGATTATTTTGAACTTCTTGCGAAAAAACTTTCAAAAACTCAACATCTGGAATCTCAGGAACTATAAATTCCCTGCTAAATTCTTGTGATGTTTTGAGTTCCTCTATTTTATTTTTGATCTCGGAAAGTATCTGGGAGAAATCAATTTGTGGAAGAGCTGGTTCGCTTGATTGAACATTTTGATAGATGTTTTTGATCTCAACTATATCTTGGTTTATTGAGTGTAGAAGTTGAGAAATTTCATTTTTGAATTCGGTCAATCCGACGATATCAGTATTCCCATTTATCTCAAGCGAATTTATTTTTTCAAAAAATGATTCCTTCATTGACTCAACAATGGACAAAACTTTTGAATCAACATTATCAATTGTGGATTTGATTATTTCAGATATTTGTTTGTTAATTTCATTGCTGATGTTGGTGTAGAAGTTTTGGACCAATTGAAGGTTTGTTTCAATTGCAGAGAGTTTATTTTTAAATTCATTTAATTCGCCCATCATTGGTGACAGGAGGTATGGGATGAGGTCGGCATTATTTTCAAAAAATGTTCTAAGATCGTTTTTGGATAGAAATTCGTAAAAATCTTTGCGATATCTTTCAAACTCTGAGATCAGCGATGTATTTAACTCAGTAAATTGTTGATTTATTTCCACAAGTTTTTGTGTGAAGAAGTTGTTGATTTCAAGAACTTTATAGCTAAGATTCGTAATTCGCGTGATGAACTCAGAGTTTAGAATTCTGAATTGTTCTTTAAGTGCTTCAAGCTCGGTTTTTAAGTTGAGTTTTTCCTCAAGGTAGTTAAATTTTGACTCCTTAAGTTGAAGAAGTTTAGCTTCAATTTCCCTTTCAAGAGCTTCAAGTCGGTCAGCAAGAAACCTCTGTAGCTGGTCATAAGTGACATAATTGTTAGTTGGGCGTAATTCCTCTAATGGCATTTTTTACCTCCGCTATGTTTTCTCTTACCTTATTATAATAAATTATTTAACAAATGTCAAGTCAGAGTGATTTCTCTGGGGCTTTGGTCAGGGTTGCAAAATTGCCTTTTTTTGGTTAAATTTTTGATGAAATTACAATGAATATTGAAAATCATGGCTGTTAAAGTTAACAACATATGTTTTGCCTATGAGCGAGAAATCGTTCTTAGAAATATAAGTTTTGAAGTTGAGGAGGGAGAGTTTGTAAGCTTAATCGGTCCTAATGGTTCGGGGAAAACGACACTTCTTAAAATTTTAATGCGTCTTCTCATTCCGAAGAAGGGGGAAGTTATGATTTTCAGTCGGAACATAAATTCATATTCATTGAACGAGTTGGCTAAGATAATTGGCTTTGTTCCGCAGGATAATTTCTTTCCTTTTCCGTATACTGTGCTGGAAGTTGTCTTGATGGGGAGAACTCCGCATCTTCGGGGAATTGGGTTTGAAAAAAAGGAAGATCTTAAAGTAGCGTTTGAAGTAATGGAGTTAACGAATATAAAGGATCTTGCGGATAAACCGGTTACTTCTTTATCTCTTGGGGAAAGGCAGATGGTTTTGATAGCACGGGCGCTTGCACAACAGCCAAAAGTTATCTTGCTTGATGAGCCAAATGCACATCTTGATATCTCGCATCAGATTGAGATATTCTCACTTTTAAAAATACTTGTAAAAGAAAGAAATATAACAGTTATTTCTGTCTCTCACGATTTAAATCTTGTTTCTTTATACAGCGATAAGATCATACTTTTGTCAAAGGGAGAAATCTTTGCTGTTGGCAAACCCGATGTTGTATTAACTGAGCAAAACATTAAAAATGCTTATGGGACAGATGTTTTTATTGATGTGAATCCAATAACTGGAAAGCCAAGGGTTAACCTTATGCCCGACAAAATCGGGCAATTTGTTGATAAATTCAAAAACCAAAAAGGAGCAGAAATATGAATATCTTTGAACTTATTCAAAAGCAGGGGCACGAGCAAGTTGTGTTTTGCTATGATGATTCAACTGGATTGAAAGCGATAATAGCAATTCATAACACAGTTCTTGGACCTGCGCTTGGTGGGGTTAGGATGTGGAAATATGAAAAAGAGGAAGATGCACTTTTTGATGTTCTCAGGCTTTCAAAGGCAATGACTTATAAAGCAGCGGTTGCTGGACTTAACCTTGGGGGCGGGAAAGCGGTTATAATTGGCGATCCGCAAACCCAAAGAAGCGAAGCACTTTTTAGAGCGTTTGGAAGATTTGTTCAAAGTTTGGGAGGAAGATATATAACTGCGGAAGATGTTGGAACAGATGAAAAAGTTATGGAATGGATTTATTCTGAAACAAAATATGTCACAGGTATCCCTGAATCACTTGGTGGGAGCGGAAACCCAGCCCCAGTTACAGCTTATGGAGTTTATGTTGGGATTAAAGCATGTGTTAAAGAAGTTTTCGGAAATGAATCACTTGCTGGTAAAAAAGTCGCAATTCAAGGGGCTGGACAAGTTGGAAGATTTTTATGTCAGCATCTTGCAAAAGATGGCGCAAAAATTTATATAACCGACATCATACCCGAGAAAGTTAAACAATGCGTTGGTGAGTATAAAGCTGAGTTTGTTGAACCTGATAAAATCTACGATATTGATGCAGATATTTTTGCGCCGTGCGCTCTTGGCGGTATAATAAATGATGATACAATCCCACGATTCAAGTTTAAAATAATTGCAGGTGGCGCCAATAATCAGTTGCTTGATGAAGATAAGCATGATAGAATGCTTATGGAGAAAGGGATTCTTTATGCCCCAGATTATGTAATAAATGCTGGTGGTTTAATTAATGTCGGAAGAGAGGTTGAAGGCTATAATAAGGAGCATGCAATGAAAAAAGCAGAAGGAATTTATGATACTTTGATGAAAGTTTTTGAAGTATCAAAGAGGGAAAATATCCCAACGCATGTCGCCTCGGCAAGAATAGCTGAGGAAAGGATTATGAGCGCTTTGAAAATTAAGAAAATCTCGCTTGACACAACGAAAGCATCTCTTGAAAGAAGATATCACAGATAAAAAGATGCCCGCTCCGCTTTTTGGGGCGGGTTTTTTAAAATTATAAAAAGGATTTGCATATAGGAACAGAAATACCAAATAGCAAACCTGAAGAGGTGGCTTTTAAAAGAAGGTTAATTCGTGAAAGAGTTTTACAAATGTTGTATGCTTATGAACTTTCCGGGAATTCACCTGAATTTATACTTTCAGACCTTTTTTCTGAATTTCAATCGGACAGGGAAAATTACGAATTTGGTAAAGCGTTGTTTTTAAGTGTAATTGAGCATGTTGAGGAACTTGACAAGATGATCGCAAAAAAGATAAAAAATTGGGAAGTTGATCGGCTTGCTTTGATTGATAAAATTGTTCTGCGAATGGGGGCTTGTGAATTGAGGTATTTCCCTGAAATTCCACCGAAGGTGACAATAAATGAAGCAATTGAACTTGCTAAAAAGTTCAGCACTGAAAGAAGTGGGAAATTTGTGAACGGCGTTCTTGATGCGATTTATAATGAACTTAAAGAGACTGGGCAACTTTATAAACACGGCAGGGGATTGATTGATAAAAGTTTGAGAAAAGAAGGGAATTGAATGTGGGGAATAGATTTAAAATTTTCATTTGGACATTGTTTGATTTTGCTAACACATCTTTTTCTGTTTTAATTTTAACAACGGCGTATTCCGTTTATTTTAGGGAAATTGTGACCGGTAACTCTGAGGTTGGGGATTTCCTCTGGGGAGTTGCTTTCAGTATCTCAATGTTCATAGTTGCTTTTATCTCACCATTTCTTGGAGCGATTGCGGATTATAGTTCAAATAAGAAATTTTTTCTTTTAATTTTTACATATCTTTGCGTTTTATCAACTGGATTGATGTTTTTCGTTGAGCATGGAGATGTGCTTTTGGGCATGATTTTACTTGTGCTTGCAAACATTGGGTTTGAGGGAGGGCTTGTTTTTTATGATGCTTTCCTTCCAGAGATAACAAGTGAAAGAAGTTACGGAAGGGTTTCGGGTTATGGTTTTGCAATGGGTTATGTTGGCTCGTTCATTTCTTTGCTTATCGCTTATCCATTTTTAAAGGGGGAATTTACACCTGAAAATATGATAAATGTTAGATTAAGTTTCGTTGTCGCATCTATGTTCTTTTTTTTGTTTTCGCTTCCTTTTTTCATTGTGATAAAAGAAAAAAAATTTAAATCGGTTGAAAAAGTTTCATATTTCAAAATCGGGATTGAACGGGTAAAGTCAACATTTCAAAATATAGCAAAATATAAAAACATTGGAAGATTTCTTATTTCTTATTTTGTTTATGCGGATGGGATAAACACAGTGATAATCTTTGCTTCAATTTTTGCAAGACATACCTTAAACTTTTCACTCGTGGAGATATTAACATTTTTTCTATCCGTTCAATCAACAGCAATACTTGGTTCTGTGATATTTGGTATAATTGCAGATAGCATTGGACAGAAGAAAACATTAAGCATAACTCTTTTAATGTGGGTTGCAACTGCTGTTGGGGCATATTTTTGCGATGATAAAGTAAGCTTTTACATTATTGGCTTTATCGCTGGCTCAGCCATGGGCTCTTCACAATCAACAAGTAGAAGCTTGATGTCAAAGATAATTCCACCTGAAAAGAAGACGGAATTTTTCGGATTTTATTCCTTCTTCGGAAAATCCTCAGCAATACTTGGTCCGCTTGTCTTTGGGCTCGTTTCATCAGTTACGGGAAGTCAAAGGATAGCGGTTATATCTGTTGCTCTCTTCTTTATCGCAGGTTTAATCTTTTTGCAAAGGGTAAAGGAGGAAAAATTCAGTGGGTGATTTTATTCGGTTATTTCCCCAATTGTAAATGGATTTTCGTTAATTGATTTTAATTCGTTGATAATTTTATCGGCATCGTTTTTGTCCACTATTAGAACTAACCCAACCCCGAGGTTAAAGGTTCGCCTCATATCTTCCTCCGGGACATTGCCAAGTTTCTGGATGAGTTTAAAAATAGGCGGTCTTTCCCATGATTTCCAGTCAATTTTTATCTTCAGTTTTTCTGGGATAACTCTTTTTGTATTGCCGATAATTCCACCGCCTGTTATGTGTGCCATTGCATGTATTTCAAACTTGTCAAGTAGTTGTGAAACTGGTTTAAGATATGAGCGATGGATCTTGAGGAGTTCTTCGCCAAGGGTTGTATTCAATTCGGGAATGAATTCATCTATTCTAAATTGTTTGAGTAATACAGCTCTTGCAAGCGAATATCCATTTGTATGAAGTCCTGTGGATGGAAGTGCTATGAGAATATCGCCTTTTCTGACTTTGTCGCCTTTTATGATTTTTTCTTTTTCAACAATTCCGATAATTGTTCCAGCGAGGTCGTATTCACCGTCTTGATAAAAATTTGGCATTTCAGCGGTTTCTCCGCCAACCAAGGCACAGTTATTTTCTTCGCATGCTTTTGCGAGCCCGAAAATGACTTGTTCGGCAACATCAATTTGCAACTTACCAGTAGCAAAGTAATCAAGGAAAAAAAGCGGTTTTGCACCGCAGACAAGAATATCATTTACACAGTGATTGACAAGATCTTGTCCTACTGTGTCATGCTTATTTGTAAGAAACGCAATTTTAAGCTTTGTCCCTACTCCGTCGGTGCTTGAGACAAGAACTGGATGTTTAAATTCGTCAAATTTCGCATCGTAAAAAGCCCCGAATAAGCCAATATCTGTGAGGACTCGCTCGTTGAATGTTTTTCTTATAGTTGGCTTTATTTTTTCAATGAGTAATTCAGCTTTTTCAATATCAACCCCTGCATCTTTATAAGTTTTCATAACCTTGGTATAAAATTTTATTAAAAACAAAAAACCCGACCGTAAAGAGGTCGGGCTTTTTTGAGATTACAATCCGAATCTCTCGTAGTTAATTCTAATATATTGTTGCCATTTCTCTGGCACCTCTGCTTCTGGGAATATCGCTTCAACTGGACACTCTGGCTGACAAGCACCGCAATCAATGCACTCTTGAGGGTGAATATAAAGCTGCATCTTTTTCTCTCTCATCTCTTTCAGATGTTCTTCATTCGTAACATCATAACCTTCGGGACCATAGATGCAATTAACTGGGCAAACTTGAACGCAGGCAGTGTCGCAAACCCCAACGCAGGGTTCTGCAATGATATACGCCATTGAGGTTCTCCTGATTTTGTTTTTGAATTATGCGATTAAAATTTAAGAATAAGAAATTTCATAAAAATTGACTTTTGTCAAATCGTTTCATTGTGATTTTATCTCCGTCCAAAATCTATCAAGGATTCTTGTAACGGGTCCGAGGTCTTTCATCAATTCAAAATTTTTAAGCATTTCTTCGTCCGGATATCTTTGTTTTGTCAGATATTTGGGGTTTATAAACTTTTTAGCTGAATCATTTACAGTTGCGTAACCAGAAAATTCGCTTACTCTTGCGCTTATCTCTGGCTTAAGGAGAAAATTAATGAAAAGATGAGCATTTTCAATATTTTCAGCTGATTTCGGGATTGCAAGGTTATCAATCCAGAGAGTTCCTCCTTCTTCAGGTAGAACATAAACAATGTTTGAATCGTATTCCGAAATTTTCACAAGTTGACCGCTCCACCCGTGCGCAATCCATACATCTCCCGATAAAATTGCCTGGTCAAAACCAGAACTGTTATATTGTTTAACAAGTTTTTTCTGAGCCATTAGAAGTTCTTTTGCCTTTAAAAGAATTGATGTGTCTGTTTCATTTATTGAATACCCGAGAAGTTTTAAAGCTACAGCAAAACATTCCCTCATATCGTCAAGCATTAAAATTTTCCCTTTATATTTCTCATCAAAAAGAATTTTCCATGTTTCGGGTAGTTTGCCAAGTTTATCTTTTCGGTATGCTAATCCAGTTGTTCCCCAGAAGAATGGGATTGAAAATCTGTTTTCGGGGTCATATTCAAGATTTAAAAACCTTGAATTTACATTTTTTAGATTTGGAATTTTGCTTTTGTCAATCTCCCGAAGAAGGTTTTGATGAATAAGTATTTGAACCATGTAATCTGATGGGACGACGACATCATATCTGCTAACCCCTGTTTGTAACTTTTCAAGCAAAGCTTCGTTGGAATCGTAGGTATCAAGATTAACCTTCACTCCTGTTTCCCTTTCAAATTCTTCAATGACATCTTGCGGTAGATAATCTGACCAGATATAGACATTAACTTTATTTTTGTTTCCAGAGCATGAGATAAAAATGAGACCAGTGATTAAAATGAAAATTGAAAATAAAATTTCTTTTCTCATTTTGACAACATCAACCTTTGTGATAAAATTATTGCCACTGTCGTAGTTATGAGCATTAGCGTTGAGATAGCGTTTATCTCCGGGGTTACGCTTGTTCTTAACATTGAATAGATTTGCAAAGGGAGCGTTGTTGATGCAACACCTGCGACAAAAGATGTTATAAGATAATCGTCAATTGAAAGCGTAAATACGATAAGGGCAGAAGAAATTATCGCTGGGAAAAGAAGAGGAAGTGTAATCCTTCTGAAAACTTCAAATTCATTCGCTCCAAGATCAAGTGCTGATTCCTCAATTTCCTTTTCAATGTTTTGTATCCTTGCGAGAACTATTAGGATGACATAAGATATGCTGAAAACGATGTGTGCTATTATAACTGTTGTAAACCAGAGGGTTATTTTAACAAACCCGAAAAAACTAAGCAGTGCCCCAGCGAGGACAATCTCTGGAATTATAATTGGAAGATAGATTAAAACTTTGAAACTTTCCTTAAATTTGAAATCAACCTTTCTCAATCCTATGGCTCCGATGGTTCCAAGCGTGGTTGAAGTAAGTGTTGAGATAAGTGCGATAATAAGGCTATTTTTTAATGAATTCAACAAAATCTTGTTATTTAAAAGTTTGATATACCATTGAAGTGTGAAACCTTCCCAAATAGTTGTCCATCGTGATGCGTTGAATGATAAGATGATCAAAACAAAAATTGGCATATAAAGGAAGGCATAAACGCTAAAAATATAGATTTTGAAAATTAAATCACCAGCCTTTTTCATTTTCATTTTTCAGTTTGCTTTACGGTCTCATCAATCCAGTTTAAATACGAGTCAGAGCCTTCAATTATTGGAATTGCTATGATTTCGGGAACTGTATATTTGTGTAATTCTTTTACACGCTTTACAAGTTCGGGGAAAACATCTTTTCTGGTTTTAATTATGATAAGTGATTCAAAATCATCTTCAATGTTGTTTTGCCAGAAATAAATTGAGTTAACTTTTTCAATTACATTACAACATGCAGCAAGTTTTTCTTCCACGAGCGTTTTTGAAATCTTTCTTGCCTCAATTACATTTGGAGTTGTTATCAAAACAACGATGTAATCAGTCATGGCTTTAGTTTTGGTATTTTTTTTAAAAAAGATATAAACTTATGGTGACAAGTTCAAGTTATCTTTGAGTTTTTCAGTTTAATGATTTTTCGCATAATGTAGTTGTTTTTTAAACGGGCTCTGTTTAAATTTGAATGAGTTTAAAAATTAAAATCAAAATCAGGAGGTATAAAATGGCAGTAAGAGTTGGAATCAACGGATTTGGAAGAATTGGACGACTTGTTTTCAGAGCTGCTGTTCAAAATAATGTTGATGATCTTGAATTTGTAGCTATAAACGATATCACTGACACAAAAACGCTTGCGCACCTTTTAAAATACGATTCAATTCATCGTCGTTTCCCTGGGACTGTTGAGTATACGGATAATGAGTTAATTGTTAACGGTAAAAAGATTAAAGTTCTTGCCATTAAAGATCCAGCTCAATTGCCGTGGAAGGATTTGGGTGTTGATATTGTGATTGAATCAACAGGGCTATTTACAAAAAAATCCGATGCAGAAAAACATATTCAGGCAGGTGCGAAGAAAGTTATAATCACAGCACCTGCAGATGGGGTTGAAAAAACGATAGTTCTTGGGGTGAATGATAACATATTGACTCCAGATGATGTGATTGTTTCAAATGCGTCCTGCACAACAAACTGCCTTGCGCCGATGGTTAAGGTTTTGCATGACAATTTCAAGGTTAGGAAAGGTTTGATGACAACTGTTCACGCTTACACAAATGACCAGCGTGTCCTTGATTTGCCACATAAAGATTTGAGAAGGGCAAGAGCAGCTGGGATGTCAATAATCCCAACAACAACAGGTGCAGCAAAGGCGGTTGGTAAAGTCATACCTGAATTAAACGGGAAACTTCATGGCTTTGCACTTCGTGTTCCCGTGCCAGATGGATCTGTGACTGATTTCGTTGCTGAACTTGACAAAGAGGTGACCGTTGATGAAGTTAATAAGGCATTTAAAGAAGCAAGCGAAACTTATCTGAAGGGAATACTTGAATATACCGAAGATGAAATTGTATCAAGCGATATAATTGGGAACCCGCATTCGTGCATCTTTGATGCAAAGTCAACTATGGTTATGGGTGGAAATCTTGTTAAAGTTGTTGGATGGTATGATAACGAGTGGGGTTACTCATGCAGGGTTGTTGATCTCACAAGGAAGATTGCAAGGATGATGGGTGATTGACAGTTGTTAAGTCATCCCTCCCTCAATTGGTTTTGGGGGAGGGTTTATTTTTAAATAATTCAGGGGGTTTTATGTTAATTATTATCTTTGTCATGTTTGTGAATTTCGTTTTTGCTCAAAATGCTAATGAAATTTTTAATAAAGCAGTTGTGGCAATTGAAGAAAATGATAAAAAAATTGAATCACTGTCTGGCGAGTTCAAACTTAAGGTTGTGCTGAATTATGATATGACTGTGAAGAAGGGAAATTATGAGTTTTTATATGATGTGAAGTTTGATAGGGGAGAAATAAAAGAGAGAAGGCTTATTTCAAACCCAGAGAAGGTTGATTCGCAAAGTTTGGCTATAGCAAAGCGGATTGAGAAAATTAGAGAAGGAGAAAATTTAAAAATTAAAAATCTTGTTTTTCCATTTCTTCGGCTGTCGGAAAATTCAACCGATAAAAAAATAGATTTCAAACTCAAGGGAATTGAAAAATACAACGGCAAAGATTGCTATGTGCTCGGGGTTGACTTCAAAGTCAAAAATGATAGCATAGGTTCAGAGGGGAATGGAATAATTTTGATTGAAAGGGAAAATAATTTCCCCGTTAGATGTGAATATGATATAATTTATCAATCAAAGAGGGTCGGAAAAAATCAAAGCAAACAATTTCTTGATATTGCAGGTTACGGGGGAGTTTATCTTCCAGTGAGAAATGAGATTCAGGTTTTCCCTAAAGTTTTGTTTGTTAAGTTAGGGACGGCGAAAGTAATTTATGAAACAGGTAGATTCACATTTAAAAATAAAATTGGCGAAGCACCATGAGAAAGGTAACAATTGATGATTTGCACCTTAAAGGTAAAAGAGTTCTAGTCAGAGTTGATTTTAATGTCCCAATTGAGTCTGGAAAGGTTTCTGATGACACAAGGATAAGGGAATCGCTCCCAACGATAAAGAAAATTATTTCGGAAGGTGGTAAAGTAATTTTAATAAGCCATCTTGGAAGACCGAAGGGTGGATTTGATCCGAAATATAGTTTGAAACCCGTTGCTGAACATCTTTCAAAATTGCTTAACATGCCCGTGAAGTTCGCACCTGATTGTGTTGGGGAGGAGGTTAAAAAGATGGTTGCTGAATTGAAAGAGGGAGAGGTTCTTTTACTTGAAAATGTTAGATTTCATCCAGAGGAGGAGAAAAATGATGAAAATTTTGCAAGGGAACTTGCTTCAATTGCCGATGTTTATATAAACGATGCCTTTGGAAGCGCCCACCGTGCACATGCTTCAACTGAAGGCGTTGCAAGATTCGTCAAAGAGACAGCAATTGGATATCTTATGCAAAAAGAGGTTGAATATCTCTCAAAGGCGCTTCTAAACCCAGAGAAGCCTTATGTTGCAATTCTTGGTGGAGCAAAGGTTTCAGATAAAATTCAAGTGATTAAAAATTTAATGGAAAAAGTTGATGCGTTTTTAATTGGAGGTGGAATGGCGAATACATTTTTGAAAGCAAAAGGATATGAAGTTGGGAAATCACTCGTTGAGGAGGATAAAATTGATTTTGCGAAGGAAATTTTAAATGAAGCAGAAAAAAGAAATGTAAAGTTCGTTTTGCCCGTTGATTGTGTCATTGCTGACAAATTTGCGAATGATGCTAATTTTGAAGTTGTTTCAGTTGATAAAGTTAAACCAGATTGGATGATACTTGACATTGGAACTGAAACGATCAAAATGTTTTGTGAAGTTCTAAAAGATGCTAAAATGGTTGTGTGGAATGGTCCATTAGGGGTTTTTGAATTTGAGAATTTTGCTAAGGGGACATTTGAGATAGCAAAGTTTCTTGCAGAGATAACACAGAAAGGGGCGGTGACAATAGTTGGAGGTGGAGATTCGGCTTCAGCGGTTGCAAAAGCTGGGCTTTCTGATAAAGTTTCACATGTTTCAACTGGTGGCGGTGCATCGCTTGAGTTTCTTGAAGGTAAAATTCTACCTGGGATATCTGCTATTCAAGATAAATAAGCATTGCGATTTGCTAATCAATTTTTCGGCGGGTGTTTGTTTTTAATTTTGCAAAAGGCATCGTATATTTTAAGAAAACATAAAAGCAAATCTTTAATTAAATGAGCTATAGGTATTATAGACCAAGCTTTTTCCGTGGCTTTAAATTTTTCCCATCGGCGATAAAGTATTTTATTGTTGTAAATGTTCTTGTTTATATTTTGCTTGTGTTCTTTGGATTGAACTTCAGAATCTCGGGAGTTCCACTTTACTTGTATGTTTATAGATATTTTGCTCTGAAT
>NZ_CZVH01000099.1:0-7189 GCF_001458555.1 Candidatus Kryptobacter tengchongensis
CCTCAAATTGCTCCTTTTCATTTCTTGCGTTTGCATATTCACCCGTGTGAATCTCAATAAAATCAGCTCCAGTCTTTGCAGATGCTTCAATCTGTTTTGGATCTGGATCAATGAATAAACTGACTTTTACATTATATTTATGCATTTCAATTACAACATCGGTCAGATGCGGGATTTGGTCAATTACATTTAGACCTCTTTCAGTTGTTCTTTCAAGTCGTCTTTCAGGCACAAGTGTTACAAGGTCTGGCAGGGTTTCAATTGCAATTTTAACCATTTCTTCAGTTGCAGCCATCTCAAGATCAAGTTTTGTCTTTATTGTTTCACGCAGGAGACGAAGGTCGCGGTCTTTTATATGTCTTCTATCTTCTCGTAGATGACAAACAATTCCATCGGCTCCGGCAAGTTCTGCGATATGAGCTGCGGTTACTGGGTCAGGTTCAAGTCCCCCTCTTGCTTCTCTTAAAGTTGCTACATGGTCAACATTTACAGATAGTCTCATAAAAATTAATTTTTTATTTTTTTGTTATATACTTAACAAACTTTGTTTCAGGTGAAAACGAAGAAAAGAGACCAAATAAATTTTAATAAAAACATTTATCAAATTCAAAGGCTGTCATTTTTTGTCGGGGTGAATTCGCAAACGAAGGGTTTAGCGCGCCTGGCGGGACTTGAACCCGCAACCTCGGGCTCCGGAGGCCCACGCTCTATCCAGTTGAGCTACAGGCGCTCTTTGTTGAATTATAAAAAATCCAAATGTAAATTTCAATGATTAAAAGTTAACAGAAGTAAGATTACTTCGTTTTTTAACTCAGCTCCTTAGTTCTTCTCTAATTTTAGAGGGAGGCGAGTCAGTTTATTAACTTACCCTTTTAGTTCCCCCTTCTGGAGCTGTAGGGAGGGGACAAGGGGTGAATTATTGCGAGGGACGAAGCACTAAGTTACAAAGTAATCACGTTGGGACAATTTCTGATTTATTAACTCACCCCCCATTAAGTTCTCCCTCTCTAATTTTAGAGAGGGGGTTAGGGAATGAGTCAATTTTCATCCTGTCATTGTCCAATAGAACAATTTTTATAGGATTGCTACGCTTATTTCTAACTCACCCCCTTAATTCCTCCTCTCTATTTTTATAGAGATGGGGTTAGGGAATGAGTCAATTTTTCATCCTATCATTGCGAGGGGTGGAACTCCGAAGTTACAAAAGTGATCCCATTGGGACAATCTCAAAGAGTTATTTTCTAACTCACCCCCTTTAATTCCCCCTCTCTAATTTTAGAGAGGGGGTTAGCGGGTGATTCAATTTTCATCCTGGCTTACGCTCGCAATGACAGTTAGCAAATTATGCTTGTAACAACAGGATGAAAGGTAAAAGGTAAGGGATACGACTATATTTTTAAGATAGTAAAGATTTTCGGTTATAAACTCTTGACATGAATTAAAAAATTTATTATATTTATAGCAAAGTTTTATGAGGTTAATGTTTACATATCTAAATGTCAGTTTAATTCGGGGGAGAGGGAAGAGCTCCCAATGGCGGTAGCACGTGCAGATAATAAATTTGGTTTTATGCATTCGTATCCAAAAAGGATCACTTTCTTTGACATTTGTTTCTACTAATTGAAAAGATTAAAACAAAAACATGATAAAATTGCTATTAAATCAATGAAGTACAGCAAGTAGGAATAAAAAGACCCCTTGATGGAGCAACGGTGATGCTGTAGAAAATCGAAAAGAACTGCAGCATTAACTTAATCTTAGTTTTTTCATCACTGTAGGTGTTAAGATAAATGTTTCTTAAGTAGAATTCTTCAACAGGGTTAATTTCAATATGTTTTAAATTTATAGAGAGAAAATATTATGAAAAGAGCATTAATTACTGGCATTACTGGGCAAGACGGTTCATACTTAGCTGAATTTCTCCTTTCAAAGGGTTATGAAGTTCATGGAATTATTAGAAGGTCAAGTACATTCAATACCCATAGAATAGATCATATATATGTAGATCCTCATAATCCTGAAGCAAGATTGTTTCTACACTATGGAGATTTGTCTGACCAAGGACAGATTACCTCTATTGTATATAATATACAACCAGATGAAATTTATCATCTTGGGGCACAAAGTCATGTTCGCGTTAGTTTTGATATGCCTGAATATACTGGAGATATCACTGGACTTGGAACAACTAGAATACTTGAAGCTATAAGAAGGAGTGGAATAAAAACAAGATTTTATCAGGCATCATCATCGGAAATGTTCGGTTCTTCTCCACCTCCACAGAATGAAAAAACACCTTTTTGTCCAAGAAGCCCTTATGCTGCAGCAAAAGTCTATGCTTATTGGATGACTGTGAATTATAGAGAAGCCTATAACCTTTTTGCTTGTAATGGTATTCTTTTCAACCATGAAAGCCCAAGAAGGGGAGAAACCTTCGTAACAAGGAAGATAACTCGTGCGGTTGCACACATTTTGGCAGGAAAGCAGAAAAAACTCTACCTTGGAAATCTAAACGCAAAGAGAGACTGGGGTTTTGCACCAGAATATGTAGAGATGATGTGGTTAATGTTGCAGGCAGAAAAGCCAGATGACTATGTGGTTGGCACAGGAGAAAGCCACTCTGTAAGAGAGTTTGTAGAAAAGGCCTTTCACTATGTTGGTGTTGAGATTGAGTGGAAGGGAGAAGGTGTGGAAGAAAAGGGAATAGTTAAAAGTGTAGATAACACATGGAGTCATGTTTTAAGACCCGGAGATATTATCATAGAAATAGACCCAAAGTATTTTAGACCCACAGAAGTAGAGCATTTACAAGCAGATATAACAAAAGCAAAAGAAAAACTTGGTTGGGAGCCAAGAACTACCTTTGAAGAGCTTGTTATGATTATGGTAGACTATGATATGAAACTTTTAGACCTTACTGCACCTGGTAAAGGCTTTGAAGTTTGTCAAGCCAAAGGATTTCATTACACAGAACACAACCTTAGCTATGTTCCTAATACTCAGGAGGCTCAAAGTTGATGATAGATAAAAATGCCAAAATTTTTGTAGCTGGTGGCTCTGGGATGGTTGGAGGTGCCATCCTGCGAAAACTTCTTGAAAAAGGTTATACCAATATCGTTTCTAACTATCATAGAAAAAAGCCAAGCATAGTCTCCGTTGAATTTCATCAACTTGACCTTACAAACCAATCTCAAACAGAAGAGTTTTTTGAAAGAGAAAGACCAGATTATGTTTTTCTTGCGGCAGCAAAAGTAGGCGGTATTCTTGCTAATAACACATACAAGGCTGATTTTATCTATGAAAACTTGGCTATTGCCTTAAATGTTATTCACTCTTCTTTTAAGTTTGGTGTTAAGAAACTATTAAATCTTGGTTCTTCTTGCATATATCCAAAATTTGCACCACAGCCTATGAAAGAGGAATATCTATTAACAGGTTCTCTTGAACCAACAAATGAGCCCTACGCTATAGCTAAGATTAGTGCCATAAAGCTATGTAGATACTATAATGAGCAGTATAACACAAACTTTATATCCGTAATGCCTACTAATCTCTATGGTCCAAACGATAACTTTGACCTTTTTACAAGCCATGTCTTACCAGCACTTATCAGAAAATTTCATCTTGGAAAGTGTTTGAGAGAAAAAAACTGGGAAGCTATTACAGTAGACTTAAATAAAAGACCTATTGATGGTATAACTGGGGAACATAGCAAGGAAGAGGTTTTGTCAGTTTTGAAAAGGTATGGCATTACTGAAAATTACATAGAGATTTGGGGAAGTGGAAATGTTTATAGAGAGTTTTTGCATGTGGATGACCTCGCGGATGCTTGTATATTTCTTATGGAGAACATAGAGGCGACGGATATGAAAAATGTATCTTCTGATTACTTTGTGAATATTGGAACTGGTGAAGACTTAACTATAAAAGAGTTAGCTACTATGATAAGGAGTATTATAGGTTTTGATGGCGAAATAAGGCATGATATATCAAAACCAGATGGTACTCCAAGAAAACTTTTGGATGTGAGTAAGATAAAACAGCTTGGGTGGAAATACAGTATAGGTTTAGAAGAAGGAATAAGAAAAACTTATGAGTGGTACAGGGAGAGCCTTGTTAAGTAAGATATTTAGTATATTTAATCATCTATCTTCTCATGAAGGTTTTAAACGCTATTTTGCTAACACAAGTTGGTTGTTTGCAGAGAAAGTTCTTAGAATGGTTGTTGGACTTTTTGTTGGGGTGTGGGTTGCAAGGTATTTGGGACCAGAAAAGTATGGACTGCTCTCTTATGCACAGAGTTTTGTAGGACTTTTTACTGCCATTGCAACATTAGGACTTGATGGGATAGTTGTTAGGGAGCTTGTTAAGGATGAAAGCAGAAGAGATGAACTCTTAGGGACAGCTTTTTGGTTAAAAGTAATAGGTGGTATTGGAGTCTTAGTTTTTGTTGCCTTAGCTGTAAATTTTACATCAAATGATTGGTATACAAATTTTATTATATTTGTTATAGCTTCTGGAACCGTTTTTCAGGCTTTTAATGTGGTGGATATGTATTTCCAAGCAAAAGTCATGGGTAAGTATATTGCCTATGTAAATGCTTTGAGTCTTTTTGCTGGGTCACTTTTTAAGATATATCTCATACTTTCCGAAGCTCCACTTGTCTATTTTGCTTGGGCCGTTGTTTTTGATAGTGTGGTTTTGGCATTGGGTTATGTATATTTTTATGTGTTTACAAAAGGTTCTTTTAGGAGTTTTCTCCATTTTAGGAAATCAACTGCAATTTCTTTGTTAAAGGATTCGTGGCCAGTTATTTTAAGTGGAATTTTGTTGATGATTCAAGCTAGGATAGACCAAGTAATGATTCAAGAAATGGTAGGAAGCATTGAAGTGGGATATTATAGTGTTGCTCTGAGGTTGATTGAAACTTTTGGTTTTATCCCTATGATTTTAAATAGTTCAATTTTCCCTGCACTTGTAAATGCAAAAAAAATATCTCAAACTTTATACAATGAGCGTTTTTTGAATTATTATCGTTTAAGTTTTTTGCTTTTTCTATTAACAGCAATTCCAATTTTTCTGGCTTCAGAGAAGATTGTAGTTGCTCTTTATGGATTTGCGTATCAACCTTCAGGTGTATTGTTATCTCTCATGGCAGTTAGACTATTTTTTGCAAATACTGGAGTGGCAAGAGGGGCTTTTATAAACATAGAAAATCTTTTTAGGTTTTCACTGTTTACTATGGCTTCTGGAACTTTGATTAATGTTTTTTTGAATTACTATCTCATACCATCATATAAAAGTCAGGGAGCCATTTTTGCAACAATAGTATCTTTTTCTATAACGACTTTTTTGATAGATTTTATATACTCAAAGACAAGAGAAAATGTCAAATTGCAGATGAAAGCTATTTTTACTTTTTATAAACTAAATTTAAGGAGTTAGAAATGGGCTTAATTCATTTTGGAATTCCTGAACAGTAAGCCTTGTTCTTAAAAGAAATAGGTATGCTTGATATATTTGTTGAAACTGGCACATACCATGGTCACACAGCAAAAAGAATGAGTAGGTATTTTACAAAAGTTTTTACCATTGAAAAATCCAACGTAATGTTTCATATTGCCAAACATAATCTGAAGGACATCAATAATTGCATGGTCCTACAAGGTGATTCAAGAGAACATCTAAATACACTACTCAATGATAATGATAACATTTTATTTTGGTTAGATGCACATTGGAGCGGTGGTGATACTTATGGTCAAAACGACGAATGTCCTCTATTAGATGAACTTCAAATAATACTTTGCTATAAAAAAAATTATTTGATTATGGTGGATGATGCAAGATTATTTTTAGCTCCCCCCCCATTCCCCACAACTATCGAAATTGGCCATCAATTAATGACATTTGCAATGTTTTACCAGCAGACAAACAAATTATAATATTTGAAGATGTTATATACATATATCCTATGAACTTAGAGGATAAAATTAAAAACTACTTTCAAAGAAAGACCACAGAGCAATGGCAAAATTTTGGCAAAGAAACAAATATTACTTTTATTAATGGATTAAAGACAATGATTAAAGGACTGTTAAGGGGTAAAATCGTATGAGAAGCATAAGAAGTTATTTAAAACAACATTCATTATTCCGAAATTTATATGCTATATCTAAGACCTCCAAAGAATTCTTTAGATTTAAACCAATCTCATTTATTCAAAAGTTTGTTTGGTATTTTGGCCAACTTGATAAATTTAATAAGCTACCTAAAAACGAGCTCTTTAGAGAATTAGAATACTATCCTTGTTTGTTTGACAACTTGGACTATACACCCATCGATCCTATTTACTTTTTTCAAGACTGTTGGGCTGCGAAGCATATTTTTGAGATGAGACCGGCTCATCATTATGATATAGGAAGCTCTGTAAAGACTATGGGAATAATTTCTCAGTTTGTACCAGTAACAATAGTAGATATTAGACCAATAGAACTTGAATTGCCAAACCTATTTTTTATAAAAGGGTCAATACTGGAGCTTCCATTTAACGATAATTCAATTGAAAGTCTTTCTTCTCTGTGTGTTGTTGAGTATATAGGTCTTGGAAGATATGGAGATTCTTTGGATTCTTTTGGAAGCGAGAAAGCTATAAAAGAACTTAGGAGAGTTTTAAAAGTTGGTGGAGTGTTATTATTTAGTGTCCCAGTTGATAGAGCGAATAAGATATATTTTAACGCACATAGAGCTTTTACACGAGAATATATTTTAGAACAATTTGATGGGTTTGAAATATTGGATGAAAAATACATATATGGGACAAAAATGTATGATAACTATGATCCTAAAAAGGGTTTTGGAACTGGATTATTTAAACTAAAAAAGAGGAGGAGCTAAATGTATACGAAAATGCCATATCTAAAAAGAAGGTTAAGGAATTTTGCTTTTTGGCTATTCAACAAAATTGAAAATAATAACAATACAATATTTGAAAAAAATGGTGAGGAGTTTTTTATAAAAAATCTATTTAAATCCATGAGAGAAATGGGGGGGGATATGATAGTGTTTGATATTGGAGCAAATGTCGGGAATTATTCATCTATGTTATTAAATTACGCTAAAATATATAATATAAATTTGAAGATTCATCTCTTTGAACCAACAAAAAGCTGTTTTACTGTGCTTTCCG
>NZ_CZVH01000100.1:0-7130 GCF_001458555.1 Candidatus Kryptobacter tengchongensis
GTTTGCTCTGATTTTTTCACCTGTTCAAGAAGATTTAAAACCACATTTTTTACAGCGATGTTGTCATTATACTGCTTTTCACAGGTTGTTTTCCAGTCTTTTTGTCCCTGTGCGAGTGAAATTGTGAGAATTAAAATTAAACTTGTCAAGATAAAAGTCGCCTTCTTCATTTTTCCTTCCTCCGGTTTTGTTTAAGTTATGTCCTGTTTTGAAAAAATTTTAATTGATAAAAAGACAGAAAAAACAAACCATAACATCAAATCAAGGATTAAAACAGTGTAAGTTTGCAAACTTCCGCCAAGAAATTTCAAAAATGCTGCACCAGCTGGACCAAAAATTTCCGGTTGATTCAAAGTTATCAAACTTAACACACGAACAATATCAACTGGATTACCAAGAAGAGATAACATAGCAAAGGTTGCTGCAACTTTACCCCTTAAAAGTGTTGTTGCACCAATTATCACAAGATCATAGAAAATTAGAAAGATAAACCAAGCGAGGACAGAGATCCCAAAAGCTCGCCCACGCTGTCTTGCGATCACAGAAATTAAAGATGAAATCCCAATAAAGATAAAAGCAAGAAAATTTGACAACAAAACAAAAACAAGATACCTGAACACACCATCGGAACCAACCCTCATCAAAATTATGAAACCACTTATCCCAAACCCCAGCGATGTTGATGTAAAAATAACAACCAATAGACCAAGCAATTTCCCAAGGTAAATTTCCCAACGATTTAATGGCTGTGCAAAAATTAGCTCATTCAACCTCCCATCACCCGAAAAACTCATAACGCCAATGATAAGAGAAATAAGCGGAATGATATACAAAACAAGATTAAGCAAACTCAATGTCGTCCTTGAAAAATCTTGCATACTCCCAGTATAACCGCTCGCAGTTAAACCAAAATAAGAAATGCCCAAAACAAGAATCGTGAAAATGATCGTGAAAATATGCGTCCACTTATTCCTGACACCAATGATGATCTCCGACTCGGCGATCGTGTAAATTGAGTTCCAAGACATATCACTTTAAAATTTTGATTTCAAGCTGTTCATATGGAAATTCCTCTCCACCGTATTCATTTAAAAATTTTTCAACCGATTCCCTTGTTTTAAATGTCACAATGAAATAATTCATTGGGGTTTGGATTTTTTCAGACCTGACAAAATACGCATTTTCAATTCTCACCCATTCATTTGTATAAAAATCACGCACAAACATAACAGAGCCATTTGGCAATTCACGCATCTTTTTGAACTCAATCATACAACCAATGTCATCAAACTTATAAACCTCTCCAGCTGGGGTGATTATCTCCGTAGCAAAATTAAGCTGCGATATAGCCATCTTACAAAGATAACAAATATCATGTGGCTCAATCTCCTCGGGTTTAATCTCCTTTGAACAGGAGTAAACTAAAAGTGCTAAAATTGAAACGATAATTGTCTTAATTTTTGGGCTCATGTTCTTCCATTAATTTTTTGATAAATCGCCTCAAATGATTGACTTGATGTTTGAAAGTTTTCAATTTGTGCCCCGCTCTTATAAAGATTGAAAATCACATCAAGAATTTTATTTGACTCCGCTTTTATAATCATGCTCGTTCCATTTCTGCTGACCTCAATCGCCCCTGAATCATAAGCAAGCTTTACAAACCCATCATCCATATTCTTAACGACAAGATAAACCTTTGACTCAAACTTCAATTTCTTTTTAAGCTCCGATGCGCTTTCAAAAGTTATCAATCTGCCGTTAACAAGGATTCCAACTTTATCTGCAAGTTCATCAACTTCGTTTAAAAGGTGAGTTGTAAACAAAATTGTCTTCCCATCTTTTTTCAGCTGGGAAAGCAACGATTTAAACCTCATAACGCCTTCGGGGTCAAGACTTAAAGTTGGCTCATCAAGGATTAAAATTGGAACTTCGGGCATAATAGCGAGCGCTATCCCAAGACGCTGAACATTTCCACCAGAGAGTTCATTAGCATACTTGCCAAGTAAATCTTTCAAATCAAGCATCTCAATCACATATTCAACTCTTTTAACTGGCAAATCCCTCAACTTTCTGAAAAACTCAAGTATTTCTATAACTTTCAAACTCTCATATAAAGAAATTCTTTGCGGGAGAAAGCTTAAATAACTTCTCGCTCTTTTCGGCTCGGATAAAACATTTACACCATTTATGTAAATCTCACCTTCATCTGGGATTATAAGCCCAACTATTGATTTAAGCGTGGTTGTTTTCCCGCTTCCATTTGGACCAAGCAAAACAACTGTCTCATTTTCATTCACATTAAAGCTTACCCCATCTACCGCGACAGTATCTTTATAACGCTTTTTTAAATTTTTAACCGAAAGCATAAATTTTTCGCAACCTTTTTGATTTCATGACAAGAGTTAAAAACGGAATAAAAATGCACAAAGTTATGAAACTAACACTCACAAATGCGATTCTTTCTTTCTCCAACTTTTCAATTTTTCCCCTTTTGACAAGATAAGAAAGATCTGGAAGATCAACTTTTTTCATCAAAGGATGTTCATCGTAAATTTTGAATGATTTTATAATCGGCATCGCTCTTTCCGCAAGTTCAATTGCTTTCGCAGACGGACTTGAAAGATAAAGTTGAATTATCGGATACTTACCCTGAATATATTCAAAAACATTTGTCAATCTGAACCTTACATCCCCAACCCCATCATCATCAAGATCGTAGCCAAGATAACCATCCCAGTAATTTCCTTTACCCTCGTAGCTAAATAAAGTTGTCTTTGGATTTCCTATAGTTCTTATCAAAGCGAGATTTCCGATGAAGTTGTTTTCGTAAATTTTATCATAATTTGCGCTTGCAAATAGAACAATGGCAAGGTCATTGTTTTGAATTAGATTTCTTCTAATCACATTGTAATTTGTGCCCTCAAAGTGAAGCCCTATTGAATTATCAAGCACATAGTTTTCTTCAGCAACGCAATAATCACACGATTGAAGCAAAAGCCCGTATGAGCTAAACCCTCTATTTCTCGCAAAGATATTTCTTTTAAAATAAATATGCCTTGAATACATAACCGCCCCACCGACGACATTGTCTATAAAAACATTTTCCTCAAATGAATTTGAATCCGAAAACATATAATGAATTCCATATCTCAAATCGGTCGCATAATTTCGCCTTATAAAATTATTTGACGCTTCCTGAATATACATCCCATCTCTTACCTTCGTAATGAAATTTTCCTCAATAAGATTACCTCGTGAATTCCAAATATGAAGTCCGCTTCCACGCTCCCCAATCCCAAGATAAGGTCTTCCAATTATCGTATTATGTCTGACAACATTGTTGTTTGAAGCAAAGAAATAAATACCAAATAAAATATCTTCAAGCAAATTATTTTCAACTTTATTATAAGATGCCGATTTGAGCAAAATTCCAGAATCTTCTTTTTGGAGAAGATTTCCACCACCAGTAATTTTAAAACCATTGATAACGCATGAGTCAGCAAGAACTGTTACAGTGCTTCCCCAGTTTTCACCCTTTATCCATGGCCTGCCTATCCCAATTAAAACAATAGGTTTATCAATAAATATGTTTCCGTAGTATTCCCCTGGATAAACATAAATTGTGTCGTGTGGTTTAGCAACTGCAAGAGCATCCTTTATGCTTTTAAAATCATATTTTCCCCCAACTTTTAAAACTTCAGCGTTAAGCAAACCAAAAGAAAACAGAAAAAAGAAAATATGTTTAAAAAATTCCCTCACGACTTAACTTCCTTTGATGTTAAAATCAAAGCTATTATAAGCGTAACGATCGTCAAAAACATTCCAATTGTCCCAAGAGACGGATAACTGTAAACGGTAAATTGAGATATTAATTTTTTCCCAAAAAGTGGAGGCGTGAATGGTTGAACTTTTATAGGTGCATCTGGAGCAAGGTTGTGTCCGTAGGTGTATAATTTGTTATAAAAATCAAGAATTGAGAAAAACCCAACATAAAAATACATTACAATTAAATCAACAAGGGTTGATACCTTACCAAGCACAACTGCTCTTAATGTTAACAATCCAAGAGCCCCAAAAACAAATGGAAGATATGTAAATTCAGCAAAATCACTTTGAGATAGCGGTTTCATTCCAATGTAATGGTTAAGGGTATTGATCTCCCTGAGATCATCTCTGCCGGCAGTTTTCCCACCTTCAAGCTTGTAAGAGTAAATGTAAAGTTTTAAACCATCCGGATAAAAAGTTGCAAAAAATTGCATCCTCCACAAGGGGAAAATAAAAACTGAAACCAAAAATATAACGGAGATTAAAACTAAAATCCTTGAACGAAGGTTTAAAGGTGTGTCCTGAAGTTTTTCCCACTTTTGAATTATTTCCTTCATTTTTATATGTTCCACTTTATTTTCTATCAAGTGGGGTGACCTTTTAAAAGGTCACCCCAAAATGTTTAATTTACTTTTGTGCTATACCAGCGCCACCCTTTGGCTTAACAAGCAGATAACCTTGCATCTCCTGATGCAACGCGGAACAGAAGTTAGTGCAATAGAATGGGAATACACCTGGCTTGTTTGCAACAAATTCTATTGTCTTCGTCTCGCCAGGATCTACAACAACATTTATATCATATTCACAAATGGCAAATCCGTGAAGTTCATCTGTCGTCTGTTCAATGTTTGTCAGGTGAATTATAACTTTATCACCCTGATTCGCTTCAATCTTCCACGGCTGGAATCTTGATCTTACTGCAATCATCCAGACTTCAACTGTATTCCCTTTTCTTACCACTTTTGCATCTTTCTCATCCCAGATCGCATTCGGATCCTTATTGTCAATTCCTTTTTGATAAACCTCAATAACTTTATCTTTTAGTTTGTCGGCTCGGATTGCTTGTGCATAATGCGGTTCTGGCTCAGTAAACGCATCATAGAGCAATCTCATCTTCTCACCGGTTATATCAATTAACTGCGATGCTTCAGGCTGTGATGGACCAACAGAAAGATGTCTTCCGTGTGAAAGCTTATTTAAAGCAATCACATACTTTCCAGCTGGATGTTTTGTATCTCCCTCTGGGACGCAAAGATGACCGATATTATATGCAATAGGGATCTTATCTACAACTTCCCAGGTTCCAAGTTTCCACTTTGCAATAGCACTTTCAACGAAAAGTGATGTGTAAGCATAACCTTTATCATCAAATTGAGTGTGAAGTGGACCAAGTCCAACTGAAACTTCTGCTTCACGGACGCTTTCATATCTTAAAACTGGTATTCCATCCTCCTCACCAACGAAATCTTTATTTTCAATCGCCTTCAACATTTTTTCAAAGTTATAAACCGTCGTTATACTCTGTAACTTTCCACTTCCAACAATCCACTTTCCATCAGGGCTGACATCAACACCATGCGGTGACTTTGCACAGGGCATAAGGTAAACAACACCTGGTGCCTCCTTCGGATCAATAACTCTAACACCGGAGATAAGTTTATATTTTCCAGCCTTGAGGTATTCCTCGGCTTTCTTCCAATTAACAGCGGCAATGTAATCACGGTCGTTCTGAGAAGCCGTAATCTCAAGTATTCCAGTTGCTCTTTCAGAGTTGTAGCATGTCCAGAAAACCCAACCATGGCTTGGTCCCTTACCCGCATCGCCGAGGTCAAAGTTAAACGGTGGCATCAAAACTTGAAATCCATGCTTTTCATCCATTCTCATCTCACCTGTTTTGGGATCAACCTCAACAAGTGCAACTATACCATGATACTTCTTAGCATATTCTTCAACTGGAACATAAGTTCCCTTTGGAACAGGAACAGAAAATCTCGTCGCAATTGTAACATATTCAGTGTTTTCAGTTACAAATGTTGAACCATGGTTACCTGAAAGATTCGGAATTGGACCGAGAATTTGCTTTACTTTGAAATCCCGCAAATCAATTCTCGCAATGCGGTTATTTGCATTATCATTGATGAATAACCATCTCCCGTCATAATCTCCGTTTGTTTCACTTAACGCTGGATGGTGCGCATCTCCCCAGGTGTAACCACCGAGCATCTCTTTTGTTTCCTTGTCAAAACCATAACCTGTAGATGGATAAGGTGTAAAGACAGGGATTGTGCAAATGTGTCTCATTGATGGAATTCCTGCAACGAAAATCTGCCCTGAATGACCGCCCGAATAGAAAAGATAAAATTCATCAAGATCACCAGGTGGAACATAAGTTGCAAGAGCAGCTTCAGCTGCTTCGCCTTTTACAGCTTCTTTACCAGGTTTGCAGCTGTGGAAAACAATTGCCACAGCAATGAAGGTAATTAAAATTCCGAGAGCAACTTGAATTTGCCTTTTCATAGCTTTACGCCTCCTTTAATTTTTAAGGTTTTGATGTTAACTGTTGTTTGCGATATTTCTCATACGCTTTTGTCAAAAGCTCAACCACTTGAGCTTTCTCCTCATCACTTAGCATAATCTGACTTCCAAGGACAATTGACATCGTTCCAGTAGGTTCCTTAATGAAGTTTTCAAGCGTTTTCCCAAATCTGCTTGGGACATCTTCAACAGCATTGCTAAGGTCAGGACCAATTTTTGCAGCTGATTCAATCCCAAATACAGAAATTGAATGACACACAAAACAACCTTTATTCACAAAGAAGGCGCCTTCCCCTTCTCTCATTTGCCTTTCCTTTTCAATTTCCTCAGGCGTTGGCAAATCAGCAAGAGCAGTGTAAGATTGCGGATAATACTCGGGGGGAAGATTAACCTTCTTCCAACTTAACATTAAAAGAGTTAAAGCGATAGCCTCTCTTGATGTAAATCCCATCTCAGGCATTATACTTTCAGGCGAGACCATTTTTGGATTTTTAAAATGAGCAACATGCCAAGCAAAGACAGACTTTTTCCCACCAACCCTTGAATAATCAAATTGTTCAGGAGATTTATCACCTTCATAAGTCAAATCAGGACCAATTACACCACCACGACCGTTAATTTTGTGGCATGCACGACATCCCTTTTCCTTAATAAGTTTTTTAGCATAATTGATGTAATCCGCCCCCGGAGTTAAACTATCATAGCGATGACATATGTTACAATTCATCTGTAATAAAACTTTTTTATCTGGAGGTCTATAAATATCTTCA
>NZ_CZVH01000101.1:0-7082 GCF_001458555.1 Candidatus Kryptobacter tengchongensis
ATTTCGCCTCAATCGGAATAAAACCTATGCTACCACCAAAAGTAATCCAGAGCTGTGATATTTGGGAATTAGATAATCTTCCATAGTTTGAGTTTATATTAAATTGCACTGTGTAAGCAAATTTACCATGCGATGATATTTCAATCGTATCATTACCGACTCCTTGTTCGTTCAATTTAAATTTTCCAGTTTGAATTTTAACAGGGGAAAGCAATCCACCGATGACACCATCAAAGGGAAACCTTGGTCTTTCTTCAACAATCATTCCGCTTGCAATCCTCCCAGCGAATATACCCCCGATTATAATTTGAGCCTTGCTGAATTCATTTCTTTTTGTATTATCCGCAACCTTTATTACCCGAACAAATCCAACATTTTTAGGTCTTATACTGCCATCTGGCTGTTCAACAAATTCAATAACATCAAAACCATCGTCAATTCCAATCCCCTCCCTTTTACCAAGTGGAAAACTTACTGTGTTAAATCCGGCTTCAGAGATTTGAGCGGATAGCTTAAAAATTTCTCTCACAGCAAGCTCAAAACTAAAAACAAGATCATTTGAAGCTTTTTTAAATGCGCTATCTTCAGCTGCAGTTACATTCCCATCTTTGATTTCAAATGCCGAACGAGCTTCTTCCTCAATCATTACCTCTGGCTTTACGAAATATCGGTTATTTTGGAAATTAACTTTAAAAAATGTTAATCCACCTTTAAGATAAACTCTAATAATAGGAACACGAACTTTTTCCTCTTTTTTATTCTTTGGCTTTATAAGCATAATAACGGTGTCTTTAGAAGCAAGATATCGGCTGATAAATGGTATAACGACATAACCGGAATTCATAACACGCTCAACCTTCTCTGCGGGAATGCCAAGTGATTTAGCCTTTGTTGCTATGAAACTGTTTCTCTCAGCCTCTGTTAACAGAGAAAGAGCTCTTATCTCCTTATTGATATCAAGTATCTTGATAATCTCAGGTGCAATATATTCTTCCACATCTTGATTTAACTCATTAACTGACTTATATTCTTTCCCCGTATGGACATTTGTAAAGTTTGAAGTTATCTCATCAGGTAAGCTTTCCCAATAGAATCGTGGCAATTTTATTTGTTTTTCAAGTAAAGATGCAAGATATTTGCGATTATATTCGGCGGGTGGTTTCGGTATCTCACCAACAGGCACTGCATTGGGATAATAGGTAATTGTTTTGGCTAAATATTTCCCCGATAGCTCTTGCGAATTTAACAAATTAAATGGGGATAAGATCAAGGCAAAAATGATGGGCAAAAAAATTTTAAAGTATTTCATCACTTGTTCTCCTCCCTACATAATTTTAAAATTAAAAACCACAGGAAATTTAACCGAAAAAATTTTTTATAGCAAGTATTTAAGGTAGGATTTAAAAACGGTAAGTATAATTAAAAAGTGGGCAGGCGCGGAATCGAACCGCGGACACACGGCTTTTCAGGCCGTTGCTCTACCGACTGAGCTACCTGCCCAAATTCAGTAAAAATATATAAAAATTTCCAAAAGAATGCAAATTTACACTTGTAGAAATATACCTTGTTTTTTTATATTTAAAACAACCCAAAAATAAATCCTCAATCGCCTATGTTAATTTTTGCATTTTTTATGTTGTCTTTAGTCCTTGCTGTTCAAGTTTATCTATGCAAGAAATTAACACTTTACATAGAATCAACAAATATGCGAAAAATTTCAAAGTTTATCCCATTCGTCTTTGGGTTTTTCAATTTACCCACGATTTTAATTTTCATCAATAGAACTATAAAATTTCAATTCCTGCTTGACCTAAACTCACCCCTTTTTATTTATCCATTTTCAATATGGCAAGGGGCAACACTTTTTATCTTTATTGTGATCACCTTGGGGGAATTAATACAAAAATTTGTGAGATTTATATCTAAAAAGCTAAATCAGAACAAAGAACGAAAATTGAACGAATCAAGGCGAAAATTTATTCAAACTGCCCTACTTGGTATATCTGCGTATGCATTTGCAGGCTCAACGCTTGGAACAATTGCAAGAAATGATTTCAAAGTTGAAAAAGTTAAAATAAAAATTAAAAACTTGCCAGATGAACTCAAAGAATTAACGATAGGTCTTATAAGCGATATTCATTCGGGAATTTTCATGAATGAGGAAGATATGAAACCTTATTTTGAAACTTTAAATTCACTTAAACCAGATCTGATACTTATGCCTGGGGATTTCATAACCTCAAACCTTGAAGAGATTTACCCATTTATTAATGCTTCTAAAAATTTAAAAGCAAAATATGGTATTTTCGCAACGCTTGGAAATCATGAGTTTTTCACAAGACAGCCTCAAAGGATAGCAAAGATAATTGAAGAAAATGGAGTTAGAGTTTTAAGAAATGAAGCAGAGAAAGTTGAAATTAACGGAAAAAAATTTTTTATAATTGGAATAGATGATCTTCGCTATGGTGCTGATCTTGATAAAGCGACGAGATATCTTGAGCCAGGGGACTTCAAAATTCTTCTTTCACATAAACCATATGATTTCCCCAAGTTTGCACAAAAAGGAATTCAATTAACTGTTTCTGGACATACCCACGGCGGTCAGATAGTTTTTGCAAAAATTGACGATACTTATATCGCACCCGCTTCACTTGTCTCAAAATTCATAGCAGGACATTATAAACTTGGTGATTTCCATCTATATGTCACCAGAGGGATAGGCGTAGTAGGATTACCAATAAGGTTAAATTGTCCTCCTGAGATAACCTATATTACTCTTGTTTAGCGGTTATAACTTAAAATACATTTCACAATGCCCCCTCTGGAGAAAGTAATTTCCATTTTTGTTTTTCTACAATAACCCAGTTCACACTCTCCAAAGGGGGCACGAATAATTATGACTCCCCAGAACCCGCTTTTTTCTTTGCCCCTTTTTTCTCTTGCTTTATCTGCTGTATTTCAACCCTTATCTCCTGCGCAAGCTTTCTTAACTCTTGCATTTTTTTTCTCAAACGCGTCCCAGCGGACATTACACCCTTTTCATAAAACTTTCTGAAATCATCTTCCAAAGAATTAACGAATTCCTGGAGCTGTTGAAATCTGTGATGCATTTTTACCTCCATTTTTGGGTTTTTAATTTGATTCGGGAAATGGAAAACTATATTTTTACTTTCCCTTTTGAAACTGCTTTTAAATGCGCATTTTTTAAATTTTCAACAAGTTCATCAAGTCTATAGTAAAGTCCTTTATGTTTCCTCGGTTTTCTCTTCGCAAGGGCGTAGGAAGTAAGGATTGGCATTGCAACGGTAGAATCAATATAGCACACAACAGCGTCTGGCAATTTATCTGGGTCAACTTTGCCCCAGCTTACCGCTTCTGAAGGTGTTGCTCCAGATAATCCGCCTGTATCAGGTCTTGCATCTGTAATTTGAAGAAAATAATCATGCCCTTTTTCATCTATCCCAAGAACTTCTTGAATTTGTGGCTCTGTTTGAAGCAAAAAGTTCTTCGGTGAACCGCCACCAAAAATTAAAACAGCGCTCTTCCCTCCATTTGATTTAGCCCAATAAACTATACCCGCTGTTTCATTCACATCTCTTGCGATGTCAATTTTAATTTGATACCCATTTAGAACCATTGCCGAGATATTCATCCCAATTGAGCTATCCCCAGGCGAGGAAACATAAACAGGAACGCCATATTTATAAGCCGCTGATAAAATGCTCATATCTTTAATTCCAAGTATTTTTTCCCTTTCATAGACATACTTACCGAGCAAATAATGAAATTCTGCGGTCCCCATTTCTTTTTGAAATTCTGGCTGTTTTAAAACTTCCCTTATGAATTTATCCGTTGAAAGCAAAACCTCGTAATCAAACAAAATATCATAAATTCTTATCACTCCCTCTTTCCTTAAAATTCTATCATCAACAAATGGCGTCCCCCGGTGAAGTTTATGTCCGATTGAAAAATGAATATCATGATACAAATTTGCACCTGTTGAAACAATCCAATCAACGAACCCTGCTTTTATGAGTGGAACTACACAACTTCCACCAAGTCCAGCCGGGGTTAAAGCCCCCGTTAAACTCATCCCCACAGTTACATCATCCTGGAGCATTTTTTCAACAAACAATTGACAAGCTTCTCTTAATCGCCCTGCGTTATACGCTTGAAAATATTCATCAACAAGCTTTGTAATTCTTATATCAGGGTCAATTGGCTTTCGGTTAATTGGTTTACCTGAAAGTAGATTCTTTTTTCTCAACCTCACCTCTTCATTTTTTTAATTTTCTGGCTATTGAAATTTAAAAAAATTTCAAAATAAAGCAAATTTTTTAAAATTTACCCCCATAACGAACCCTTAAAAGTTTCCCTTGAAATCAAGTATAAATTGCCCTTTACCTTTTTGGTTTTTTGCAAACGCAAGGCTCAAAATCAAATCATATGGCAAAAGAAAATTTAGACCCAGACCATAACCTTTCCAAAAGGTTAAACTAAAAAATTTTTCATTGTTAAACCAAGTCCTTCCGATATCACCAAAGATTATAAAATCAACCCCGAACCTTAAAATTGAAAACTCCTCAAGCGGTGCCTTTTCTAATTTTAAAAATTTTTGCTTCATAAGCGGAATTCTGTATTCAATCATTCCACCAAGTATATTTTCACCCTCAAAAATTTCGTTAAAATAACCCCTTATTCTCTCTTCATATCCGAAGTAAAAATGCGAATAAACGGGGATCTTTTGCCCGATTGAATTTAAAATGAAAAATCTACCTGCGATTAAACCCACCCACACTTTTTGATACAACCGAGCTTCCAACCCAGTCTGAATGAAGAAAGATTTGTAATTTAAAATCTGATTAAAATTACAAAGAAAATTAAGCAAAATTCCTCTGTTTGGATAAACTGGTATATCCCTCGTGTCATATTTAAATCCCGCCCCAACGACTAAAATTTTATCTACACCAGTTGGAGAAATTGTTTTCAATTGAGTAGCCTCGCCTGTTGTTGCGATGTTTTTAAACCCAACATCTGCCCATATCTTTTTATAAAGCCCAATTCTTTTGCCCAGTAAAAAATTAAAAATGAAAATATCTTCATAAAATGTCCCTATTCCCTCTTCTAAAATTTTGCTTTTGTTTTTAATTCGTTGATAACTTAATTCAATTGAATAAAACAAGTTATTACTTCCGAGAATCCAAGGGTTTAAATACTCAATTTCAATCCATGGGTCATATCCAAGCGCAAAACTGAAAATCAACTTCTCATTCCTTCCTCTAAAATTTGTATGAATTAGCCCAGCTCCGTAATACAATTTTTTTATATCTCTATCTTTCCAGCCGAAAACAGGAAATGGCCAGATATACCATCTTTCGTTCACCCAAACATAAACATTAATGCTATCGGTTGAGGTGGAGTCTTTTTCAAACCATATTTTAACTTTATTAAAAAGCCCCATCCCATAGATTCTATTCTCGTTAAGTTCAATTTCGGAAGTATCAAGCCTTGAACCAAGCGTAAAAGTTAATTCCCGTGCTATGACCTCACTTTTTGTTTTTACATTTCCGATGAAAACAATTTTCCTGACAATAAATTTATCCCGCTCCCTAAATTTTTCATCAGCCAAAAGAAAACACACTACCGAAGATATCAACACCGGGAATAAAATTTTAATAATTTTCATCCAAGCCTTCATTTAAATTTTTAAACCAAGGCAAGGTTCAAATCCAAAGTATTCCTCCAAGGGTGAGCGAAATTAATTTTTTCTCTGTTATATGAAACTTGAACTTGAAGTTCTTTTTGTTTATATTATAAGCGTGTCAAGACTGCCCCGTGGTGTAACTGGCAACACGCCTGACTCTGGATCAGGTAATCGAGGTTCGAATCCTCGCGGGGCAGCAATTTTATTTTACCCAAGTTAGCCAACCATAAGGATCGTTTCCGTTTTTAACGATGTCATAAAAAATATTCTGGATACTTCTCGTAATTTTCCCAGGTACCCCACAACCTATTTTTATTCTATCAACACTTCGCACTGGCGTTATTTCTGTTGCTGTCCCTGTAAAGAAAATTTCATCTGCGATGTACAGCATCTCTCGTGGTATCAATGTTTCTTTAACTTCGTATCCGAGGTCTTTTGAAATTTGAATTACTGAAATTCTGGTTATACCTGGCAAGATGCCAGTTGATATAAGAGGTGTGTAAATGACATCATCTTTAACGATAAAGATATTTTCGCCACTTCCCTCACTTACAAAACCGTTATAATCAAGTGCTATACCTTCAGCGTATCCATCCACGAGAGCCTCCATCTTAATAAGTTGGGAATTCATATAATTGGCTCCAACCTTTGCCATCATCGGAAGGGTATCTGGGGCTGGTCTTCGCCAGCTTGAAACTCTAACATCCACTCCTTTTTCTATCGCCTCTTTTCCGAGGTATTCGCCCCATTCCCACACAGCGATCACAACATCAATAGGGCAATTCATTGGATTAACGCCGAGCTCATAATATCCCCGAAAGACGATCGGTCTTATATAGCATTGTTTTAGTTTATTGACTTTGATAGTTTCAATGACCGCTTGGGTTAGTTCTTCCGATAAATTTTAACTGAGTCATAGAGTCGCTTCATATGTTCATCAAGTCTGAAAACAGCGGAACCTTTTGGGGTATCGTAGCATCTAATTCCTTCAAACCAGCTTGTTCCGTAGTGGATGACATGGGAGAGGACATGAATTTTTGCGTCATCCCAATTAACGAATTTTCCATTCATCCAAATTTTTTCTACTTTTGGTAGTGGCATAGTTTTTTTCACTTTAATTTTTTTGAATATATGCGATATTTTTTATAAGGGATGGAGCCGATGTTTTCGGCAACTCTTTTCATTGGCTCATTATCTTCAAGAACCCAACCAAGTTCAGCTTCTGAATAACCTTTTTCAATTCCGTTTTTAATTGTGTAATAATAAAACGCAGCATCTATTCCAGAAAGACGATATTCCTGAATTAAACCCATTATCAAAACACGTATCATCGTTATCTTCTTCATATTTTTCATCAATTTGAAAATTCCAAACGGCA
>NZ_CZVH01000102.1:0-6953 GCF_001458555.1 Candidatus Kryptobacter tengchongensis
CAAATTACTAATTTAACAACATCCGCCTTTGACCCAACATGGACAGACGATGGCAAAATAATCTTCGTTGCGCTTGAAAATTTGAAATTTCAAATAAGAATGATTGATGATGTTTACGCAAAACTTGAAAAACCAAATTTCACCCAGAAGATAAATCTAAATGAAATCAACAAAATACACTGGGATACACCACGAGTCCCCGGAATTCAAGAGGTTAATGTCGTCACATATCGTGGGAAATATGACCTTGATATAGCACAAAGTCAAATCTCAACCGATCCGATATTTGGAACAGTTGGAGGTGCTGCAATTGCCTTGAGCGATCTCCTCGGGAATGAAAGATATTACTTCTTGATCTACAACACTGCACAGACAAAAGATGAAATCTTGAAAAGTTTTAACATTGCGGTTTCAAGAGTTTCCCTCAGCAAAAGAACAAACTTCGCCTATGGAATTTTTCACTTCGCTGGAAGAAGATATGACCTCACAGACCCTGACCTTTTCTACTACGAAAAAGCATACGGAGGATATTTTGCACTAAGCTATCCAATCTCTGTCTTTAGAAGAATTGAAGCAAGTATAATGCTGAATCGTTCGGACAAGGAAATAATTTTTGGCGTTGGCGAAAGAAAAGCGATGCTCCTTTCAAATTCGCTTTCATATGTCTTTGATAACTCCCTCTGGTCCCCAACCGGTCCAATTGACGGTAAAAGATTTAATATAACACTTGCATACACAACCGATATACAATTTTCAAACGTTAATTATTATACCTTGATCTTTGACTATAGATATTACCTCAGACTATCAACAAGATCAGCATACGCAGTTAGATTAACTCTTTTCTACAATGAAGGTAAAGAAGCAAGAAGATGGTTCATGGGAGGAAGCTGGGATTTAAGAGGTTATGAGAGATGGTCAATAAGAGGGAAAAAACTCTGGCTTGTTAGTCAGGAGTTGAGATTCCCATTCATTGATAAATTTGATGTAAAATTCCCATTTGGCGGAATCTTCATAGGTTCAATAAGAGGTGCACTGTTTTTTGACGCCGGAAATGCATGGGACAACAAATACACAGAAACACTTGGAAGCTTTGGCTTCGGAATAAGATTTAACATCGGAGGAGTCCTTGTGTTAAGATATGACATTGGGAAAAGAATTGAAAACAACCTCTCAAAAGTTCAAAAGTCCTTCTTCCACCAGTTCTTTTTCGGATGGGATTTTTAAAATATTCAGATCTACCACAAAATGAGAAAAATGACTTTTTTATCTTTGCTGATTTTTATCTCATGTGCATCCTTTAAACTTGACAAAAATATAATACTCGGAGAATTTAACTGGGTTCAATATGGAAATTCACCTCAAAATTTAAATGTCTCCGATTTTAATATATCTCCTCCATTTCAACTTGCATGGAAATATAACGCTGGAGCTGGATTCTCATACAGCCCAATGGTAGTTGCAGATGGAATTTTATTCATCGCTACCCTTACTGATGAAATACATGTCATTGACATTGAAACAGGCAAAAAAATTGGAGTTATTGAATCTGAATCAGCTATCTCAGCAACCCCTGTGCTCTACAAAAATAAGTTGATAATACCTAATGCTTATGGAAAAAATACACTTCAATCAATTGATATAAATCTTGGCAAAGTTTTATGGCGTGAAAAAATCGGTGGGATTGAATCCGCACCTTTACTTATCTATGATAACCTCATTGTTGCAACAGTTGATGGCCATGTGATAAATTACCGAATAAAATATGACGTACCTGAAAAAATTTGGGAATTCAAATCTCAAAAACCAATTCGTTCAACCCCTGCATCAGATGGTAAAATTGTAGTATTTGGATGCGATGATGGAAATGTTTATTCTCTTGATCTTGAAACAGGAAAATTGATCTGGAAGTTTAACACTTCTTCACCTATCTTTGCTCCCGTTTCAATATCAAATGGGAAAATTTTCGTTGGAACGCTTAATGGAACCCTTTATGCATTGAACTTAAAAGATGGAAGCGTTGAATGGAAATTTCAAACAAACTCAAAAATTTACGGCGGATGTGCAATCAAAGAATCATTAATTCTTTTTGGAACCGCATCCGGGAAACTTTACGCATTAAATAAGGAAAATGGAGAAAAAATTTGGGATTTCTCAGCTAAAAGCATCATAAACTCCTCACCACTTATATCTGGTAATTATGTTTGTTTTGGCTCGCTTGACAAAAACATCTATGTAATTGATATCACAACTGGAAAATTGCTCTGGAACTACGAAACCGGAGGAAGGATAAAATCAACCCCGATCGTTTGGAAAGATTTTCTCATCGTAGCTTCGGAAGATAGATTTGTCTATGCATTTAAAACACAACAACAAATGAGATGAAAATTTTTTTATTATTGCTTTTGTTAATTTCGTTTGATCTTCCCTCGCAGGAAAAATATGGAACCATAAACATAAACACAGAGCCACCCGGTGCTTTCACTTATATTGATTCCGAATTCGTCGGAAAAACACCAATTACAAACTTAAAAGTTAAGCCCGGAACATATACGCTCAAACTTAAAAACCCCGAGATATCCAGCTGGCTTGAGCAGGATTTCGTTCAAAAGATAGAGGTTAAAGAAAATGACACGATGAATCTTCACATAACCTTTGAAAAATTTATCAAAATTAACTCAAACCCCTTCTCTGCAACTATTTTGCTTGGCGATTCAACAATAGGAACAACACCGGCAATTTTCAAGATGAAAGACTTGCTCGGCAAAAGTTTAAAACTTGTGAAGAAAGGTTATAACGACGCCGAGATTTTCGTTGACGGTAAAGCCGATAAAATTGAGGTCAATCTTACACCTCACAACGGAACGGAAACAGAATTAAGAACGGAGCCAAAAAATAAATTAAATATCGCCCTTCCTATAGATGGGGTAAGTTTGGCAAGTGGAATCACTTCCATCTACTTCAAGACAAAAGCCGATAAATTATACGATGAATACATAAAAACTGGAAATCCCGAAAAACTTAACACTATAAAAACTTACGATAAAATTGCCGGGATTACGCTCGTAATTTTTGAAGTGACCGCGATATTTGCTATATACATATTGATGAAAAACTAATCGCAAAGGACATTGTGTAAGGATACGGGTTGTGGAATTTTAAGGTCGCAATTAAAAGTTTTTATAATTTAATCACTTTGTCCTCTGTCGCAGACCGAGAGTTTTTGCATTTTCCTCAGCGACTTGAATTACACCGAAAAAATTTGCATTTTTGCTTTAAATTATTTAAGTTTTGAAAGGGTGAGAATTGAACCACTGTGGAATTTAAACTTTCTCTTTCTATTCATTCTATCACTGGAATAATTATGTGAGAATTGAACCACTGTGGAATTTAAACAATGGAAAGGCAGAGTTAATAGATGTTTCAAATAATGTGAGAATTGAACCACTGTGGAATTTAAACCAATATCATCGGGAAGACATGGTTTAGGCGTTACTACGTGAGAATTGAACCAGTGTGGAATTTAAACGATGGTAATGGGGCTTTTGATACCCACGTGTTCGAGTGAGAATTGAACCAGTGTGGAATTTAAACCTCATGCAAAATGACGGTAAAGTCTCTGAAACTTTAATGTGAGAATTGAACCAGTGTGGAATTTAAACTTGTTTTAAATTAGAAGATACATTTTATCTTTTTTGGTGAGAATTGAACCAGTGTGGAATTGTTCTTCACAGTTATAATTCAAAAACTAAACCAAAAATTAAGGAGGCTGGTCAAAAATGCGCTGGTTTAAAATAAAACAGGGAGCAATTTTTTTATTCTTTTTTCTTCTTAACCAGCCAATTCTCCCACAAGAAGCTCAAAAAGAGAATGTCAAATTTCTTCTTGATACATGGAAATATAACTTTGGGTGGAAAACCCTCGGCGGGGGATATATAAGACATATCTTGCTTTTTACAAATTCCAGTATTATAGACATGGAAACAGATGAGATTTCAAATACCCCCAACTATTCAAGTGGGTCCCACTTTAATGTATTAAGCGAAATCAGTAATATCTCTTCAGAAAAAGAATTAATTATATTACCACCAGCATTGATGCTTAACGCCATTCTTAACGATCTCTTACCGTCCCCGGAAGAAAGAACGAATAAGGAGATAGAAAAAGTTATCAACTTAGCCTCAGAAGATCCAACTGTTGAAAATTTTACTAACGCTATTAAAATGATACTTAAGGGAAGCAAGGTAAAGCAAATTTGGAAATACAGGGAAATTGAAGATGTTGAGGTTAAAAGAAAAGACAAAGAAGTTCACCTTAAATTCAAGTTCAATAATAAAAAGCACGAATTTATCTCTAAATATGCGAATGTTGAAAATTCTGAAAAAATTGAAGCCATCCTTAAAAAACTGTTTGACATTGAAAAAGTAAGTAAAACAAACGAAGAAAGTTATCTGTCAGTTTATTCTCAAGAAAAATCAGTTTATACTCAAGAGGAAAGTGTGAATAAAAAAGAATATGCAAAATCAAGTCTCTATGTTGAAATTTTAGGACAGGGCTTATTTTTATCAGCAAATCATGATTATAGATTTCGCCCAAATTCAAGTATAAGAGTTGGAATTGGCTTACTTCCTGTAATTTCTTTTGGTTTTGGGGTTGGTTTTGGGGTGATATTTCCAGTCACAATAAACCTTTTAACAGGTTCCGAGAGTTCTCACCATTTAGAATTTGGAGGAGGAGCAACTTTTGTTCTTATTTTTCCTCTTCCAACTTTAAACCTTGGCTATAGGTATCAACCTAAAAACGGTGGTTTTTTCTTCCGACTTGCATTTACGCCGATTTTTGATCCATACTTCGAAGATGGTCTAAGTTCTTATTTCTATGGACCCGATAAAAAGTCAGCACTTGTTCTAATAGGGGGAATTTCCATTGGATATACTTTCAGAAAGTAAATTAATTTTTTAATCTTTGAAGCTTCAAAATCATCGTATAGTTTGAAAGAATCGCAAGACCTTTTCGGTTTAATTTTAGAGAAAATTTAGGTTATGTGATTTCTTACACTAACAGCAACGATAGATTTTCAAAAAACTTTGGCGCTGGTTTTGTCCTCCGGCATGATTATTATCTCTTAACATCACTTAAACTACCCCTAGCTCCATAAATACACCCTTCGTGACGCTTATGCCGAAAACAAACCATGAAAAGCTTGACTTTTTAATTTCAATTCATTATATTAGTTAGGAATCCTAATTAATTTTAAAAACAAAATTAAGGTGCTGTCATGATTAAAAAAGTAATTTTAACCGTCGGGCTTGTTTCCATAATCGCTTTATTTCTATTTGCTAATCTCCCCAGCCAATCAAAATCAACCGTTCCATATCCAGAGGGATACAGGGGCTGGGCTCATGTGAAGTCAATGTTAATTCTCCCCGGGCATCCGCTTTATGAAGCGTTTGGTGGGATTCATCATATTTACGCAAATGATAAAGCAATGCGTGGTTATAGAACAGGTAAATTCCCCGATGGCTCAGTTATAGTGTTTGATCTTCTTGATGCAAAACTTGAGAACAACACATATGTTGAGGGTGAAAGGAAAGTCGTCGGGGTGATGTATAAAGATTCAAAAAAATTTAAAGATACAGGTGGATGGGGATTTGAAGCTTTCAAAGGGAACACAAAAGAAAGAGTGGTTAAAAATCCCGAACAAGATTGTTTCTCGTGTCATGCGTCGCAAGAATCAGCGGATTTTGTTTTTAGTCAGTATAGAAAGTAAATTAGTGTAAAAAGGGCGGGGCTTCATGCCTTGCCCTTTCAAAAATTAACATCTTAAAAATTATGTCAGTTTTTGATCCAGTAGAGCAAAGTGAAAACATTGATTCAAAGATTATCGCGGGGCTTGAAAGAATCGCAAGGGTTTTCAGGTTTCTTCTGTGGGATGTTGCAAAAAACGAAAATTTAAGCCCAATTCAAATCCAATTTTTAATTTTTCTTCTTTTCAACAACCCTTCAAGAACTCGCATAACTGATATCGCAAATGAATTTAGCCTCACAAAGGCAACTGTAAGTGATGCAATTGCCTCACTTGAAGCGAAAAATCTCATCATAAAAGACAAAGATCCCGAAGATAGGCGAAATTACATCCTTCAACTTACACCAAAAGGTAAAAAACTCGCAAAGAAGCTTTCAATCTGGGCTGATGCTTTGAAAAATAACTTGAAAAAGTTCAATCAAAAAGATAAAGAGACGATACTTGAATTCATTTTAAAACTAATTGAATCCCTCTACGAAGCTGGGATAATTACAACTCAAAGGATGTGTTTTTCCTGCGCTTACTTTCAAAAGAATGTTTCACCTAAATCAGATGCCCCACATTACTGCAATCTTCTTAACAAACCGCTTTCCATCGTTGAACTTCGCCTTGATTGTGAGGATTACGAGCCAGCTGTAATGGAATAAAAAGATTTCTACAATTTTAGTTGAACTTTTCAAATTTTTGAGTTAACATTATTATGCGATCTTATAAAACAAAATTACAATTGAACATGAGGAAAATTAAATTTTCAGCCCTTGCTATTTTAATTTTAATCCTTGCCTTTCCAACGCTTGCACAGAAGAAATTAACACTTGAGGACATATTTAAAACAGCAAAGTTTAGGACAAACTTCTTGTCAAAACAATGGCTTCCTGCTGAAGATGCTTATACAACTCTTAAATACGACTCCCTTTCAAAGTCAATGGCAATTTATAGGTATGATTTAAGATCTGGGAAAGAGGAAAAAATTTTGGATTACGCAGAGCTTGACAAACAAATTGAGGGTTTCTCAAAAAATGTAAGCGCTTATTTCTTATCTCAAGATAAAAGATACATTCTTTTCACTGGGAGTTTGCCCGCAAGGAGGTTGAAAACTGGTGGCAATTTTTATCTCTATGATCTGACAACAAAAGTTTTAAAACAA
>NZ_CZVH01000103.1:0-497 GCF_001458555.1 Candidatus Kryptobacter tengchongensis
GTGGTGTTTTAGGGAAAGGGAAAAAATTCTTGATATGTTTGAGATAACTTGTGGGGCGAGGTTACTTTATAACTATATCTGGATCGGGGGACTTTCCCATGATTTGCCTTCTGATTTCGGGAAAAAACTCAAAGATTTTTTGAAAACATTTCCAAAGGCACTTAAAGAGATAAATGACCTCTTGACCTTTAACAAAATTTTCATAGATAGAACTGCAAATATAGGTGTTTTGCCAGCAGATGTTGCGATAAATTATGGATGCAGTGGACCTATGTTGAGGGGTTCGGGTGTTAAGTTTGATCTTAGGAAAAATGAACCATATCTTGTTTATGATAGATTTGAGTTTGATGTTCCGATTGGTGAGGGGAAGATGGGAACAGTTGGTGATTGTTGGGACAGGTATTATGTCAGGGTAAGGGAAATGGAGGAGAGTTTAAAGATAATTGAACAGGCCTGGGAACAACTTCCGCCTGGTGATGTCCATGCAGCGATACCTA
>NZ_CZVH01000103.1:529-6944 GCF_001458555.1 Candidatus Kryptobacter tengchongensis
AAAAAGGGAGTAAAAGCACCAAGATCAAGACCATATGTTCCAATAGCAAGAAGATGGCTTGCGATCCTTTGCAATTCAGCCATTATAACACGAATGTATTGAACTCGTTCCGGGACTTCTATGCCCATTAATTTCTCAACCGCAAGAACATAAGCAAGCTCATTACCCATCGCTGCAACATAATCCATCCTATCAACATAAGGGATAACCTGTTGATAATTTGTCATTTGCTCAGCATGTTTTTCAAAACAACGATGAAGATAACCAATATGAGGGATCACATCAACTATTATCTCCCCATCAACCACAAGTTCAAGTCGCAAAACTCCATGAGTTGAGGGATGTTGAGGACCCATATTTAAAATCATTGTATCGGTCTTCAATTCCCCCTTAACCGAGCGAGTCGTTATTTCAAATGTTGCCATTAAATTAACACCTGTTTTTATTTTTGGATCTATTTCAATATGGAATTTTCATGCCGTTGTAAAATTCAGGAACTTGAAAATCTTTTCGCAATGGATAACTTCCCTCGGGCCAATCATAAGGCATCAAAATCCGTCTCAAATCCGGATGTCCATCAAATATGATCCCGAACATATCGTAAGCTTCCCGCTCGTGCCAGTTTGCGCTCTTCCATACTGATTCAACCGATTGAACAACTGGATTTTCAACAGGAACTTTAACCTTTAAAACAAATCTATGTCCATGCTTCATTGAATAAATATGGTAGACAACCCCAAGAGCGCCATTTGCATAATCAACCCCACTTAAACACATCAAATAATCAAACGCAAGCTCAGGCTCATCCCTTAGAAATTCACAAATTTCTCTTATTCTATCCGGCTTAACCTCAAGATATGGCTCAACGATTGCATCAGCTTTAAATTCAACAATTGCATCCTCAAACTTAGATTTTATCCTTTCATATATTTCACTTGCCTGCATTATACATTCTCCCTCTATTTATTTTTCCTCTATATAAACTGGTGGCAATTTCTTTTTTACCAGACTTTCTCTGCGAATTTTCTCACGAAGCTTTATTATTCCCTCAAGCAATGCTTCAGGTCTTGGCGGGCAACCCGGAACATAAACATCAACAGGTATAACTCTATCAACGCCTTTTAAAACATGATAACCATGCTCCCAATATGGACCCCCACAATTTGCACAACTTCCCATTGATATCACATATTTCGGGTCGGGCATTTGCTCATATAACCTTTTCACGCGAGAAGCCATCTTTAAAGTTACCGTCCCAGCAACTATCATCAAATCCGCCTGCCTTGGTGTTGACCTCGGAATTATACCAAATCTCATAATATCAAAGTGAGATGCAGACGCAGCCATCATCTCAATTGCGCAACACGCAAGCCCGAACTGCATCATCCACAAAGATGATAACCTCGCCCAATTTAAAACATCTTCAACCGTTGTTATGACAATATTTTCATTTTCAAATCTTTTGTCCAAAAGTCCCATTTTACCTTTCCCTTAAATTTTTAAATTTCAACCTTCTCTGATTTTGATTCCATAAAAGACTCCTTCAATTTTGAAACCTCAAGATATGTAGGTCTTGGTTTATCCCATTCAAGATCCCCCTTCGCCCATGCATAAACATAGCCAAGGATCAAAATTAATAAGAAAACCACCATCTCAATGAAAGCAAATAACCCAAGTTCCTTATAAATCACAGCCCAAGGAAATAAAAACACAACCTCAACTTCAAAAATCAAAAATATCAAAGCAACAGTGTAAAACCTGATATTAAACCTAATCCACGGATTTCCTACTGGCTCTTCCCCGCATTCATAAATTGTGGATTTCTCGGTATTTGGTCTGTGAGGGCGAATAAAACGATTTACAATTAAAGCACCAGCAACAAAAAATACACTAATGATTAAAAACAATAAAATCTTCACAAATTCATTCAACATAAAGTTCCTTTTTTAATTTTTACTCAAAGCAAGAAACTTCTTGAGAAATACCTCAAGGGCGATCATCTCACAAAAACACCCCATATACCCAAGCAAAACGTTTCACACCATTTCAAAAAATTTAAGCGACATCTCAAAACTTAAATTCAAAGAACTCTTTGCAAATATATCAAAACAGATGGACAAATTCAAATTTTAATTCATCAAGGCACAGGTAATTTTTTTCTTTTCATAAATCTTAACCAATCAACATTCCGCTCAAGCAATGGGACAGCAAGAATTCTATTATTAAACCCGAGAAAACGAACAACAATTGTATTTATGTATGTAACTTCAACGGATTTCAAAACTTCTGGTTTAACGCTCACATCATATTTCTCAGCAAGAGAAGCTATCAATCTATTCAAAATAACGCTAAATGTATCATAATTTACAACATAAAGCGTATCCTTCGGCTTTCTCTTGTCAATAAGTTTGAAAATTGAATAACCCTCATCTGTGTAAAATGGACCATAAACTTCTCCGATCTCAAGCGTGCTTGCAATTTGCCCTATTTCCCCAAGCTGGGTTGAAAGAACATAACCTATTATCCCTTCGTTTTCTCTTGCCCATTCTCTCTTTGTAAACTTTTTCGCAAGTTCCCCCATGTCATACCCAGATTTAACAAGTTTTAAAATTGAATCAGCAAGCTCAATATCATCAACAAGAATTTCTTGAATCTTTATCTCCCACACTTCCCCCTTGGTGGTTGAATAACTTTTCAAAAGCTCTTCCGCTGAAATAAAATTGCTAAATTTTAAGGAATCAAGAAGCATTTTCTTAACAGCATAAGCAAGATAAGCATCGCGCCACATCTCCATGTCCTTTAAAACATCCGGGGACTTATCCAAACCACGCCTGTATCCTTCAAAAGCAAGAAATTCCTCATTAATTATCGTCTTCAAAAGGTTATTCAATGTTCCTCCAACACTTTGCCTATCAGAATGTAGAACGAAACCTTTGAAAGAAATTTGATCTATCACATAATCAAGCGTTCTATTAAAACTATCACCCTTAAGAAAATAATGGTCAAGATAGTTCGCAAGTTTTGATTTTATATCCAGAAAATCATCCCTCAAAAGAGCAAGAGGATAAACTGAGATATTTTCAGCCCTGCGGACATATTTCTTTTTCTCAACGAGATTATTTATTTCCGTGTAAAGAAGTTTTAAAAGTTGTGCATCAACTTTTAACATTTTCCCCTTTCCAAATTCATTAACGAACTCAACAAATCTTTGCCTTTCCTTCCGATCTTGAATTATCTTTCTAACCTGACTTTTAGCACTCTCAATTTCATCGGGGCTTAAACCAAACTTTGATGTTTTATTTGCAAGCCTGATTATATACCAGAGCGAATCAACCTGAATCGGCTGATAAATCTCACCAACTGAAAGATATTCATAGACGACTTTTTCAATCGGTTCGTAAATCTCACCCCATCTTAACTTTTCAATATTATTTTCCTGCCCAATTTTTGCCATTAGGCTATCAAAATCCTCACCGCTTTTCAAAAGCCCCCAAAGCGAGTCGGCTAAATTTTTTGTTTCTGCAACTATGTAATGAAGTTCAACTTCTGTATTATACTTTGGGAGCGCCTCAATAATTTCCTTTTCAGAAACATTAACTTTGTTTTTAATTTCCTGTTTATAAAGTGCATCAAGAACGAGAAGTTTTTCAGTTTGTTGAATTGCCCTTTCAACCTCGGGATTTTCATCAAGCCCAAGTTCAAGCCCCTTAAGAGCAAGCAACTTTTCGGCAATCATTGAATATAAAAACTCAAGCTTATTTTTATCAACTTGATTTTTCCTCTCTTTCCCTTGCCATATCGTAAGTTCGTATCTTTCAATAAAGTCACGCACCGTTACAGTTTTGTTTCCCACTTTTGCAATTGTATCATTTCCTATCCGTGCGGATTTTGAAGGGAATTGTGAGCGAAGAATTTGCGTTAAAACAAACGAAATCAAGAAAACCAGCGTAATTTTTCTCATTTGCAAGCACTTGTTTTATTTCTTATCAAAGTTAAACAAAATAAAGTTAATCTTCAATAACTATTTTGTATTTTTTCGCCAGCTTGATTAAATTAAAACCTGATTTTCAAAACAAACATGTTCACAAAACAAAAAATGAAAAGAATAGGCGTATTTACAAGTGGTGGTGACGCACCAGGAATGAACGCCTGTGTAAGGGCAGTCGTAAGAGCAGGAATTTACTACGGTCTTGAAGTCATCGGAATTGGTCACGGATATCAAGGTATGATAAACGGTGAATTTATACCATTGCAGGCAAGATCCGTATCAAACATTCTTCAGCGTGGTGGAACAATTCTGAAAACCGCAAGATCCGAAGAATTCATGACAAAAGAAGGAAGGGCAAAAGCAGCAAAAAATCTAAAAGACCACGGAATAGAGGCTCTTGTTGCAATAGGTGGAGATGGCACATTCCGGGGCGCTGTTGCCCTGTATGAAGAGCATGGAATTCCATCCGTTGGGATTCCCGCGACAATTGACAATGATTTATACGGAACTGATTACACCATCGGATATGATACCGCAGTTAACACAGCCCTTGAATCAATTGACAAGATCAGAGATACAGCAGATGCACATGATAGGCTATTTTATGTTGAGGTTATGGGAAGAACGAGTGGCTTTATAGCAGTTGAAGCTGGAATAGGTGGAGGTGCTGAATATATCGCAATTCCAGAAGAACAGACTGATTATGAGGAAATAAGAAATGTTTTAAAGGGCTTCCGAAAAGACAAGACAAGCAGTATAATTATCGTCGCTGAAGGGGACGAGGAAGGAGGCGCATTTAAGATAGCAAAGAAAGTGAAAGAACTTTACGGATTTGACTACCGTGTCGTTGTACTTGGACATATACAGCGTGGCGGGGCACCAAGTGCAAGAGATAGAATCCTTGCAAGCAAACTTGGCGTCGCAGCCGTTGAAGCATTGATAAATGGAAAATTTAATGTAATGGTTGGAGAAGTAAAAGGAGAAATTAAACTTACACCACTAAAAGAAACTTTCAATAGAAGAAAAGAACTTGATCCATATCTCCTGAAAATCGCAAAAATTTTATCAATATGATCGTAAACTTACCTCCTTCCTCTCCCTCTTTTCAAAAATTGAAATTTTACCGCCACTATAAATTTGTATTAATTCATATGCAGTATCAAAATCTCTGCCTATATCCTCAGGGCTATGGGCATCTGAGCCAACGGTTAGGGGGATTTTATATTCCCTTACAATTTTAAGTATCTCCACCGAAGGATAAATTTCACCAACTTTATGCCTTAACCCAGATGTGTTAATTTCAATACACAAGCCATTTTCCTTGATGAGTTTCAAAATTTCCCTTATCAACTCCTCAAAATTTTTATCTGCATGATGTCCAAACTTCTTTATCATATCAAAATGCCCAACTATATCAAAAATCCCTGACTTGACAAGTTTTTTAATAGTTTGATAATAATCCTCATAAACTTCATTTACATCTTTCCCTTCCCATTTCCATGCCTCCTTATGGCTTGCGATATTCCATCCATCAAGAAAATGAACTGAACCGATGACATAATCAAAATCACCATTTCGGACAAAGTCCCTGACGAAATCAATTTTTCCATCTATAAATTCAGCCTCAATACCAAATTTTATTTTGATTCTCTCACCGAATTCATCACCACGCCTGACTCAGCAATTCGTGGGGTTGCTGAAAATCTTTGTAAACTTGAAAATTTGAATTTTAAAAATCTCGTCGTTTACCATACTTCTGGAGTTCTTACAAGCGATGTTCTTTCGTGTTTGCATTGGCTTGGTGCTGAGATTGGGTCTCTTCATCCTGTTTATTCTATTTCACACTTTGATTATTCCATTGATGAGATAAAAAAGATAAAATTCACACTTGAGGGCAGTAGAAAAATTTACGATATAACTAAGTGGATTTTTTACAATTTTGACTTCAACGTTTTTCCAATTGAAAAGTCGCAGAAAATTCTTTACCATATTGCCTGTGTGTTTGCGTCAAATTATATGATTTCACTTCTTCATGCGATTGATGAAATTTTGAAGAAGGCAAACTTAAGCATTGACAATAAATTTCTCTCTCCGCTTATTGAAATTTCACTTAAAAACGCAGATGAATTGGGGGTTGTAAACGCCCTCACAGGACCGATTGAAAGAGGTGATATTGAAACTGTAAGGCTTCATCTTGATGAATTTAAAAATAAATTTCCCGAAATTCTGCCACTTTATTCATCGCTTGCAATTGAAACCATAAGGGTTGCCTTTAAAAAGAAGAGCATATCCGTAAATCTTGCCTCTAAAATGCTTGACCTTGTAAGTTCATATATTGGAAGAAAATGAAAACAAAGTTGAAATTCAACTGTGGTTGATTATCATACTCATACAAAACTTTGTAAGCATGCGAGGGGTGAGATAAAA
>NZ_CZVH01000104.1:0-6912 GCF_001458555.1 Candidatus Kryptobacter tengchongensis
GATCTTCCCTTCAACAAGGTAAAAAACAAAAATCGCCATTGATAAGATTAAAAAAATTCGCTTCATCTCATTTTTCAACTTTTATTTCAATAGCCCATCTCAATCTCGGTTTCTCATAAGTTAGGCCAATCGGAAATATCATATTTACGCTCAATCTGTTAAAACTCGCGATTAAATTTTCAGCGATGGATGGAATAAATGTAAAAGGTTGAAATTTAATTTCAAAACCATAGTCATATTTAAGTCCAGAATGATATAAAATCACATAATCCTTTGTTGTATCTTCTAGGGGTTGTACCAAAGGTGGTGATAATTCCCCCGTTTTCATAATACCTATATCTCCGAAGGCAGAAAATTTTATCTGCCCGAGGGGCGGGAAATTTCTCAGCGTTAAAAATGTTAAGTCAAAACTCAAACTTCCGCCTTTTTCAACCCATGTGTCAGTTCTGTCAAAATAACCCCTTAAATTCAAATCACCTTTTAAGAACAACCTTGCCCTATCGGAAAATTTCTCATTGATTAAGTAAATCATCCTAAAGGATTGATTTAAAAATTGCTCGTGTGGATTTGCGACGAAATAGAACTTTTCTTGCGATGGAATTTGACCATAAGAATTCACAAAGTAAAATCTCGTTGCGAACTCAAATTTGCTTAAAATCGTATTTTGTTTTACTTCAATTGAAAACTTTGTAAAATTTTTAGAACTGTTTGATGAAGTGGTTTTTAAGGTAAAAGTTCCATATAAAGATGTGCTACCAATTGTGTGAGCTACCCCAGCTGTAAGCCCAAGTGCGTTGAACTTTCCTGAGTCCCATCGTAGATTTGCAAAAGGCATCTTGTTCTCAACGAGCATGGTATGTTCAAAAAACAGTGAGATATTGTAAAATGGTGGAATTGTCAGGTAAAATGGTCTTATATCTTTGAAGATTTCAAAATAAAGCCTCCTCAGACCATGAAGTTTGAAAATTTCAATTTGAAAACCGCTTAACCTTCCAAGTATTGGAAAGGTGTTGTTGCGATAGTTTATAAAGTAATCAAAATTTTTAGTCTTCGTGTTGAACCATATACCAAGTTTTGTCGCATAATAATCAAAAAGGTAAGCTCCATTTATAAAAGCTCCAAGTCTTGCTCCATCTCTTTGTGCAAACCAAATTGATGGTCTTATACTAAACCAATATCTTTCAAGAGGTGGGTTTAATTGGGTTTGTTCAAGTAATCTTATCCGAACCTTGTTGAAAGCACCTGTTCTATTGTTTAACCTGTTAACATCTCTTAATTTCAATCTACTGTCAATTTCAAGCATTTTCACTTTTTTATCAAATGAAAGTTCAAATTCGTAAACGGGGTTAACCCAAAACCATGGCGGAAGGATAATTGCGTTGGGTTCTTGTTTGGGTTTGAGTTGAAGATCAAGCGGAATTATAACTTTTTGATAAGTTTCATCTTCAAAATAAATGTAAAGGTCAACTGGCATAACTATTTGACCACAGTTGCGCAATTTAACTTTGATTTTATATTTTTCGCTACCATTTTCACGCACCCATTTCCCAGAGAAATTTTCAATAGCATAATCACACTTTCTCGTGGTTTTGAGCCATTGATCAAAAAACCAATCAAGTTCCATTCCACTTATTTTTTCGGCGATTTTTTCAAAATCCTTCGTTGTTGGATGTTTAAAACTCCACTCTTTGAAAAATTCCTTCATAACAAGGTCAAATACGCTATCCCCGATTACATATTCAAGCATATCAAAAATAGAAGCACCCTTGCCATAGACAGCATTGGTATAGGTCGTTGATTCCCGAAAGAAATCTGAATGAAAAAGCACAGGCTCTTCATAACCAAATTGGGAAAATCTTATGTAGTTTCTATAACCGCCAAAGATATCCGATTCTGGAATTAGCAATTTATAAATTCCAGAAGATTCACTCCATTTTTCACCGAGCAATTTTTTAAAAACCCTCGGGGTTACAAAGCTTGCGCCACCTTCATCTATCCACGCCTCTTTTGATTCATTGTTTCCAATCAAACCATAAAACCAATTATGCCCGATTTCATGTGCAAGAATTCCAATCATGCTTGTTCTCCCACGGCGTCCAGTTATCATTATAAGCATTGGGTATTCCATCCCACCGTCGCCTGCTTGCGCAACTGTGAAACTTTTATAAGGATACTTGTAGAACCATTCACTGTAGAATTTTATTATTTCCTTTGTAAACTTTCCTGCCTCACGCCAGAGCATATAGACATCTGGTTGATAGAGAAGATGGACTATAACAGTATCATCTTCAAGCGTCAGCCATGTGATTTCGTGGATGTAATCCCTATCCGCAACCCAGGCAAAATCGTGCACTTTTTCAGCTTTGAAATGCCATGTTTTTAAATCCGTCTTTAAATCTTTTTTCCATTGCTGTGGGAATATCACTGTATCAACAGCGCCGAGTTCATATCCGCACATGACCTCAGCTGGATTCTGAATTACACCTGTTGCTCCAACGAGATAATCTGATGGCAGAGTTATCTTGACATCAAAGTTTCCCCATACCCCATAAAATTCACGCTCAATGTATTGATCCGCATGCCAACCCTCAAAGTCATACTCGCAAATTTTGGGATACCATTGAGCCATGCTGTAATCAATGCCCTCGCGATTATTCCTGCCGTTTCTTCTTGTTTGCTTTGGAATTTGAGATTCAAATTCCATTTCAAGTTTAACATAATGACCGGGGGCAAGAGGTTTTTTAAGCCTTGCTCTTAAAATTGTATCAAAAATTTCAAAATCAACATCTTCATCATCAGCTTTTAAAAACTTAACATTTGTCCAGCCGTATTCATCAGGTTTCAGCGACCTAATTCTTTCCCCAAGCCCATTTTTAATGACATCACCACGAATTTGCATTGAACTGCCCGGTCTGAATGCATTTAAGTATAGATGGTAATAAATCTCCCAAAGTGTATCAGGAGAGTTATTATGATAAATTGCTATTTGTTTGCCAGTGAGTTTATGTGTTTTCGTGTCAAGAAAAACATCCATTATATAATCAACATCTTGTTGAAAATAACCGGGTCTTTGAGCAATGGAAAAAGTTGATAAGATGAGAATAGGGAGAAAAAACTTTATGAATCCCATGTGAAAGCTTCTCTTATCTTTTGTATTTCTTCTTCTGTGAGTTTCAAATTCACTGCTCCAACATTTTCTTCAACCTGTTCTGGGTTTCTTGCCCCAACAATTGCTGTTGTAATGCCAGGTTGTGAGAATGTCCAGTTGATGACAATTTGAGCAAGTGTTGCGTTTTTTTCTCTTGCAATTGGTTTTATTTTTTCAAGCGCATCAAGGATTTTCTTTCTGTTTTCGGGTTGAAACCAAAATTGTTTTTTTCTTAAATCGCCACTTTTAAATTCCGTCTCCATTGTTATCTTGCCCGTCAAAAGTCCCTGTTCAAGTGGGCTATACGCTAAGATTGAAATTTTATTTTCAACGCAAAGTGGCACCAATTCGCTTTCTATCCAGCGATCCACCAAGCTATATTTTACCTGATTGCTTTCAACCCTTGAATATTTTAGTGTTTCCTTTAGAAGGTTTACATCAAAATTACTTACCCCGAAGGCTCTTATTTTTCCTTGTTCCTGAAGTCGTGTCAAAGCCTCAAGCGATTCATCAATTGGAGTTGTTTTATCAGGCCAGTGAATCTGATAAATGTCTATGTAATCTGTGTTAAGTCGTTTCAGACTCCTCTCACATTCTTCAATTATTGAATTTTTTCGCGCGTTTTTATAGACATAGTATCTTTTCCCGTTGAAATAGGTGTCAAAGAAAAACTCGCCCTCATCTTTATCCCAGCGCAAACCACATTTCGTAGCTATGATAACTTCATTTCTTCTACCTTTTATTGCTTTGCCAACTATTTCTTCTCCTAAGCCAAATCCATAAACTGGAGCTGTGTCAATGCAGTTCATCCCGAGATCAATTGCCTTATGAATTGCTTTGATTGCAAGTTCTTCATCTGTCCCGCCCCAATACCATCCGCCGATTGCCCATCCGCCAAAGGTTATAACGGGGATTTGGATTTCTGTTTGTCCTAATTGTTTGTATTTCATCTTTCATCACGCATTTGTTTTTGATATATTGTATCCGTAAAGCCAATATGCAACTCTGTCACTTTTGTTTCTAACTGAATGAACCGCACCTCTTGGAATGAACCATTCGTCACCTGGATTTAACTCTGCTACTTCACCCTCACATTCAATTTCAAGTGTGACATTTAGTGGTGTGACAAGTTCATCGGTGTCGTGTATGAAATTTTCCCACCTTTGTCCTGGAGGGTCAACCCATATATCGCTTGTAAATCCACGCTCTTGCCATTCTTTTTTAATTTCTTTCTCTTCTTTACCAAGCCATTTCCCTCTTTCAATGAACAACGGCATGGTTTGAGGATTTTTGTTTTTGTTAAAAATTTAAAAGTCAGCCAGATATAAAAGCAACTTTAAGTTCTGAATTGCTTTATTTTTAAGACATCGTTAAATTTAAATAGGTTTCCAATTACTAATTTTCAAACAAAATTTCAGTCCAACGATGCAGGATAACTATAGGAAATATCTTGAGACAGCGAAGAAAATTTTTGAGGAAAACAAAACTTTAACTCTTGTAAGTCGGGGTAAGGATGGGAAAGTATGGGCAGGTAAAGTTTATTTCGGTGAGGAGGATGGGTATATTTATGTAGCGCTTGAAAGAGGGAAAAATTATAACAACATCATTGAAAATCCGAATGTGTTTTTTGTGATAGAGCATGGCGTTCCCGATAGATTTATTCAAGGCGAGGGTGTCGCTGAGGTGCTTGGGGATATAACTGAAAGACCAGAAAGGAGTGTAATTTTTAGGAAGGCAATTGAATTGGTTGTATATGCGAAGAAAATTCCCGGCGTTACGCTTTTTAGAATAAGACCGACTAAACTTTACATTTCTGATTTCACGGAGGAATGGAAACCAAGGATTGAAATTGATGTTACGGATGAGGTGTTAAAAGTTTTTCAAACTAAACTTAAGACAAAATATAAGTTTTTTAAAGTTGCGTTTAGAGCTATAAGACCTTTTGCATTTCCAGCAACCATTGCTCCCGTTTTGCTCGGAACTTTTATAGCTCCCCATGTTTCAATCCCAATGTTTCTTCTAACCTTCTTTGGTCTTATACTTGCTCATTCTGCTGTAAATGTTTTGAGTGATTATTTTGATTATATTCGTGGTGCTGATACATGGCGTGTGCTTGGCTCAAGCCGTGTCCTCGTTGATGGCTTGATGAATCCCAAGCATCATCTATTTTTTGGTATATCCTTGCTTTTGTTATCACTTATTATCGGATTTTATTTCGTTTTCGCAATTGGTAATAAAATTTTGTATTTCATAATTCCGGGTTTGATTCTTGGAATTTTTTATACTGCTCCACCTGTCGGGTTTAAATATAGAGCGCTTGGCGACCTTGCTGTTTTTCTTGCGTTCGGACCTATAATGACACTCGGAGTTTATTATATTCAGGCAAAGGAGATCTCCTGGCTTCCCGTTGTCTTATCAATCCCGATTGGTTTATTAACAACAGCAATTTTGCATGGAAATAATTTTAGAGATATAAAAGAAGATCTTGAAGCGGGATATAAAACACTAGCTGGAATTTTGGGAATCAAAGCATCAAGTTATTACTATACTGGGCTTGTTGTCCTTGCTTATTTGTTGATGGCTTATTTTATCATTAAAGGGTATCTCCCTGTTGCTTCGGTAATTTCATTTATAACTTTGCCAATTGCTTTGAAAAACATCAAAATTTCTTTCAACCAAGCACTTGTTAATTTTACATTTCTTGATCTGTTAACTGCTAAACTTCAACTTTATTTCTCATCCTTGTTAATCACAGGCGTAATTTTGGGAAAATTTTTGATTTAAACTTTGAAAAATAAGCTAAAAGCTCACGATGAAAATTACACTTGGTTTAAAGCTTGCAGCTGATATTTTGACAACTTTAAGATTTTTAATAGGATTTTACATAGTGAGGTTTTCATATTTTGAACCGCAGGATGGTGTGCCCTCGGCTTCGCTTTTGCTGTGGATTGCATGGGTGACAGATTTGCTTGATGGACCAATTTCACGGCTTGATCCAAGGAAAATTCAAACTTGGATTGGAAGACATGATTTAACTGCTGATGTTATGGTTTCGCTTGGATGTTGGCTCTTTTTAGTCTTTTCAAATTTGATCAACCCTTTGATTGGCTTTGGTTATATCTTGTTGGGCGCGTTTCTCCTTTGGTATTTCAAATCTGAATATTTAGCTTGGGCTTTGCAAGCACTGCCTTATGGATTGATGATTTTAACCGCATTGAAATATGCGTTTGTCTATGGAATATTGCTTATCGCATGGATCATAATTGTGGTCATCGTGACATGGCCCAGGTTTCCGAAATATACACTGCCAGAATTTTTAAGGGGGATGAAAGCGTTGTTTAAATGAGAAGTAGATAAATTTTTTGGGGTCCATGAACCCCTTGAACGATCACCTTCTCAATATCAGCTGTTCTGCTTGGTCCTGTGATTAAAAGAATTGAATCAAAGTCTCCACCAACCTGTGCAAAAAGTTCCTCAAAAGTCGGACATATTTTATTTTCTTGTGCAATTACAATGTGTATCCTTGGCAAAAGCAAACTTGATTTAAATCTTTTTTCATTATGGATGAAAACTATCGTTCCAGTTTCAGCTACTAAAAAATCACATCCAGTAATTGATACATCAACCTCACTGAGATGCTTTTCCGAATGTGGTTGGGTTATTATCTGATCAGCCTGTAAGCTTTTTATGATATCATCTATTCCCCGTTCAAAGCTTTCTGCGAAAATCTTCCTCGCATTTTCAGAATAAATTATCTTTGATAG
>NZ_CZVH01000105.1:0-6805 GCF_001458555.1 Candidatus Kryptobacter tengchongensis
ATAAGTAATTTTATAGTGTCTTTTGACTATACATATAAATTTGAAAGATACTCCCCATCAGGGATGCAATTGTTAACTATCGGACTAAAACTGTAAAAAATTTTTAAGGTATCATGGAGAGGGCTTTGAAGATATTTTTAACGCTTTTTGTCCTTTGTTTTCAAGTCTTGCTAAGTGGTGGAAAAACTGGCTTTAATTTTCTTTCCATTGGTGTTGATGCAAGGGTAGTTTCACTTGCTGATGCTGGAGTTGCACTACCTCCTGAAATCGGGACGATTTACTACAACCCAAGTGGGCTTGCTTTACATAAAAAAACTTCTCTTTTGCTAACATACAGGAATTGGCTTGTTGATGGTAGATTTATTTACACTTCTTTCTCGTTTCCATCAAGATTTTCAAATTTCGCTATTAGTTTAACCTCATTTAGCATCCCTGATATTGAAATAAGAACAAGACCAAGCGAAGCTCAAGGTAAATTTACATTTCGGGATTTATCCATTGCTTTTTCAGCTTCGCCAAACTGGAAATCAAGAATTAAAACAGGAATTACAGTCAAATACATTTTTGAGAAAATTTTTGTAGATGAGACACACCTTGTTGCTTTTGATTTTGGAGTTTTATACGCCTTTGCAATTTCACGGTTTAATTTTTACACAGGGGCATCTTTAAAAGACATAGGTTTTAAGGGGAAATATAGAAATTCAAGCGTTAATCTACCCTCAGCAATTTCAATTGGGGCTTCAGCATCATATTCGGTAGCACAAAGTGGCATTGAAATTTTACTACTTGTAGAAGCAAAGCGTAAATTTTATGAATCAGTAAATCTAATTAGCACTGGTTTTGGATTTAAATTTTTATCCAGTTTTGTCTTAAATTTAGGTTATGTATCTGGTAGAAAGTTGGAAAATTTAAGATTTGGAGGAGGAATAGAACTTAACAAGATCCGACTTTACTATTCATTTTCATCACTTGAATATAACTTTCCAAATTCCCACACGATAACAATTAACTTTAACTTTTAAATGAAAAGATCTAAAATTTTGATTATCTTCCTTGGAAATCCAGCACATGATTCAAGAAGTTTAAAGATATTTAAATCATTGTCTGATCTTGGATATACTGTAAGGATTATCTGCGCACATCAACCTGGGGAAAATTTTTTAAACCACCCTTGTATACTTTATGTTAAAATAAAAAGTTTTAAAAGGGCATTTTTTAGAATTTTAATGTTTTATATAAAGGCACTTCCACTCGTTTTGAAGGAAAAAACAGATATTGTAATCGCATCGGATTTATTTTCATTGTCGTTGGCATGGCTTGCTTCTAAAAAAAATAATAAAGCTAAATTAGTATACGATTCCCGAGAGATTTACTCCGCACTTGCATCGCTTCACAGGCGTAAATTCAAGCAATGGTTGATTACAAAGTATGAGACATTTTTTGCTTTAAATTCTAACTTAATTTTAACTGTAAATGAATCACTTAATAAATTTTTATCAGACAAATTCTATAATAAAAAAATTCATACTTTGCATAACTTCCCCCTGAAAAAAGATGAAACAAAATTGTTTGTTATACCACAAAAATTTTTCAGCCCAGATAGTATCTTGTTGGTTTACTTTGGATTGTTTCATCCAGGGCGCGGGTTGAATCTTTATTTCACACTGATTGAAAAACTCCGCCATGAATTTGCCAACATAAAACTTTTGCTAATTGGAAAAGGAGAACTAAAATCGGAGATAGAAAACGAAATAAAAAAGAGAAATCTTCAAAATGAGGTTTTAATTTTTGGTCCTTATTCCCCCGAACAATATATTTTGATGCCAAGCGTTAGAAAGATTATAGGTTTATGCGTAATTGAACCATTGGGGTTGAGCTACTTTTATTCATTGCCAAACAAGGTTTTTGAATACATACAACATCAAATTCCTTTTATAGCAAGTGATTTCCCTGAAATAAGAAGTATAGTGAGAAAATATAACCTTGGAATTTTGGTCAATCCAACCGATTTTGAAAATGTTTTCTCTGCAACATTAGAATTAATTATCAATGATGATTTATATGAAAATCTGAAACAAAACTGCAAAATAGCTTTAAATGAATTAAACTGGGAAAGTGAGATAGAGAAATTTCACGAAGTCATCAAATCACTATAACGATTTCCTTTTTATTCCCCTTTTTTCTATAAATCTTCCCACGGCAAAAAGAAAAATGCCAACACCAGCAAATAGCATTTCTTTGCTCATGCTCCCCTGTAAACCTGCAATTAGCCCTATCATCGTCTCAGCGATACCGATTGCCTGAAGAAATTTACCCAGGGTTATCATCTTTAGCTTTTAATGTTAGGTTTTAACTTTTTAAGCATAGCTACTCCAGCGATAAAAATAACAATTGAAATTAACTGGGCCTCTGAGAGACCAAAAATCAACGGTGGGTTAATGCGAATAAATTCAATGAAAAACCTTTCCATAGAAGAAAAAATTAAATATATTCCAAAAAGTTCTCCCGAATACTTAATTCTTTTTCTATAAATCCATAAGAAAGTAAAAATCAAAACCATGATTAAAAACTCGTAGATAGGGGTTGGGTGAAGTTTTATAAATGTGTCAAACTCAGTAATTACGCCAAATTTATCCTCTCCAACGATTTTTGATGCTTTCTCCCAATAACCATATTTTTCCGCAAGATCAGGAAATCTTTCAAAGTAATCCCGGAGTGCGTAGGTTGGTTTTAAAGTACCATTGGCATATATAGCGCCCCATGGTAATGATGTTGGAATGCCATAATCTCCATCGCCAGAAAGGTGGCATCCTATTCTACCAATTCCATATCCAAGAGCAAGCGCAGGTGCTACGGCATCAAGAACCTTTAAAATCGGAAGTTTCTTTCGTTTTGCGTAAACAAATAGGATAATAAATGCGAGAATAAATCCTCCATACCATGTTAAGCCGCCGGCAGAAAAAAGCATTTCAAGTGGGGATGCTAAAAAATCTTTTAGATTCTCAATCAAATATAAAATTTTCGCCCCAACAATTCCAGACACAAGAGCTAGCACAACCATTTCATTAGCATAGTTTACATTCAACTTCAATCTTTTGAATTCCCTACCAAGCAAATAATCCGCAACAAGAAAAGCAATCGCCATCATAAGCCCATAGCTATAAACGGGAATGGGTCCTATTTGAAATAAGATAGGTCGCATATTAACGCTCAATTATGTTTAACTTAACAAACTTATTTTTCCTCGGCTCGTTTTCCACAGAAATATTATCTCCAGAAATTAAAATTGAAAAAATGTTTTTTAGATTCTCCTTTTTAACTATCGTTAATGTATAAACGCCATCTGTGTAATTGTAAAAGTTATATTCAAATCTTGCTGGTCCAGGACGAGATACAGGCGAACTTGGTGGTTTAAAGCCTTGAATTTTAAAAGTTATTTTTTTATCCCCAACGCTTACTCTGACATCTAACTCATAATTAAATGCAAGGAAATGTTGTGTTGTTTCAAATAAAAATTTCAAGAACTTCTGTTTTTTTAACTCATCATATTCTTTTGAAATGTGAAGAATAAAATCGTATTTTAGCTCTGGCTCAATTCTTGGCAGTTTTCTCGGCATATTTTGAGATTACAAATTCAGAAATTTTATTTAAATCAACTTCAATTTGCTTTGCTTTCTTCATATCACGAAGCACACACTTACCGTTTTTTTAATTCGTCCTCGCCCAAAATTATGACATAATGAGCTCCCTGTCTATCAGCTTCTTTCATTTGAGATTTTAAACTTCTATCTAAAAGCTCAATTTCACATGGTATTAATTTCCGTCTCAAATCTTGAGTGATACTTAAAGCGATTTTCCGTGGCTCAGAACCAAGGTAGGCAACATAAACAAATGGTTTGGTGCTCTCATTAAAAGTATACTTTTTCTTTTCAAGGATTAACATCATCCTTTCAATCCCAAGCGCAAAACCAACCCCAGGAACCTCAGGACCTCCAAGCTCTTTTGAAAGAAGGTCATATCTTCCTCCGCCAGCAACTGCGTCTTGAGAACCAAGATCAGGGCTTATTACTTCAAAGGCTGTTTTGGTATAATAATCAAGTCCACGAACAAGGTGCGGTTCTATTTCATATCTTACTCCAAGGTAATTCAAATAACTTTTTAATTTTTCAAAATGCTCCTCACAATTAGCACACAGATATTCATAAATTAAAGGTGCGTTTTCTATCACTTTTTTATCGCTTTCATCTTTTGAATCAAGAATTCTCAAAGGATTCCGGTCAAGTCGCCTTTTGCTGTCTTCGGATAAGGTATCGTAAAATTTTCTAAAATATTCTTTTAAAACCTCTTTGTATGATGGCCGACAAGTTTCGCAACCAACGGAGTTAAGTTTTAGGTTATAATTTTTTATTTCAAAACTTTCAATTATATGAATGACAAGTGAAATTATTTCAGCATCAACTTCGGGATTTGGACTTCCTATCGCTTCAGCTCCTATTTGATGAAATTGTCGCAATCTACCAGCCTGCGGTCGTTCTTGCCTGAACATTGGGGAAATGTAATAAACCTTGAAAAGTGGCGTTTGTTTATTTATCCCGTATTGAATATATGCCCTCATCACAGACGCCGTCATTTCAGGTTTTAATGTTAAACTTGTTCCGCCTTTATCAAGAAATGTATACATTTCCTTGCTAACTATATCCGTAAGTTCCCCAATTCCTCTTGCAAATAGCTCCGTTTCTTCAAAAATCGGCGTCCTTATCTCTTTGTAATTATAAACTTCAAAAATTTCCCTTACCTTTCGCTCAACATGCCACCATTTGTATGACTCATCGGGTAGTATATCCCTGGTGCCACGGATATTTTTCAAAATTTTTTTCTCAGCCAAGGTATTTTTCTTCCTCTGTTTTGAATAATTCTACAACTTCTTTTGAATCTTTCGCGTTAAGCAATCTCTCACGGAAATTGTTATCATTCATAAGTTTTGAAATTCGGCTCAAAAGCTTTATATGTGGTCCAACCATATTATCCCTTCCAACAAGTAAAAAAATTAAACGAACTGGCTCTCCATCAAGTGAATCGTAATCAATCGGTTTTTTCGTAATTGCAAATGCTGCAACAATATCTGTAACAGCATCCGTTTTCCCATGTGGAACCGCAAATCCTTTCCCAACCCCTGTTGTCATTATCTTCTCCCGTTCAAAAACCGCTTCTCTTACTTTGTTTACATTTTTAACTTTTTCCGACTTTGATATCAACTCAACAAGTGCGTTTATAGCGTCTTCTTTAGATGAGACATCAAGACCAACAACAACAAAATCTTCAGTTAAAATATCACTTATTTTCACCTTCTAAACCTTAATTTTATTTTTCAAGATTTCATCCACCGTTCAACTTTATCTGAATAAGTGGCGAGCAAATTCTCTACCTTTTTTTCCTCATCCGATTCCGCGAATAAGTGAATCTCACTTCGCTGTCTGTCCGGCAAAATTAAAATCCAAGTGAAATCATCCATAAAGATTTTAACCCCATCTATCAATTGTCGCCTATATTTTTCAGACTCAAGCGTTGCATAACGCATAACCTTTCCCTTCAAATCGCGAGAACACGGTAAAACTTTATGTCTTAGAACAAGCTTTGGCAAAGATTTTTCAACCTCGCCAACTTTTAATCCTGTTATAGATATCAATTCAAGAATTTTTGATATAGAAAACATCCCATCGGAAGCGAAAAGAAACTCCGAAAATATAAATCCTCCTTTCGTTCCACCAACAAATTTTACCTCTGGATCTTTTAGAACAGCTTCCATCATCCCGTAATGTGAGTTTTTAGTCCTGACAACCTCAACCCCATATTCACCTGCAATCATATCAACTTCAAGCGAAGCAGTTATAGGAACAGCAATTTTTTTAACTTTATCACGATTTGCTTCAAGATACAATTTTACTACAATGGAAAGAAGACGATCGTTTTCAATCAATTTCCCTCTTTCGTCAACAACCCAAATTCTTTCGGCCCCAGGATTTAACATAAACCCAACATCATAACGAATTGAAGTTACAATTTGGGAGAGTTCATCAATAGCTCTTTTGAACTCCTTCTCATCTTTTGTTAATTTTGACGGATCAAGATAAGCATTTAAGGAAATAACTTGACAGCCAAGTTGTCCAAGTATATTTGGGAAAATTGTAACTGCAACACCATTTGAATAATCAACCACAATTTTAAAACCTTGTTTTCTAATGATTTCAATGTTCAATGATTCTAAAAATTTTTCAACATACCCTTCAGCTACTCTTACTGGAAAGTTAATTGTCCCAACTTTATCGTAAGGGACACGGGGGAAATCTTCACCGAAAAATAATCTCTCAATCGCTTTTGCTTTGCTCACAGGTAAATCCACTCCATTTGAATCAAAAAATATAATATCCGTTTGATGCTTATCAACCGGAGATTTTCTTACATGAAGTCCTCCTGCGTATCTTCCACTGCGAAGTTCATGCCTAACCATAGGGATTGATGCGATTCTAAGATCATCAACATCAAGTCCTGCTGAAATAAGTCCACAAATTAAAGCACGATTCATCATCCTTGAAACATTATCCACATCCCGACTCACAAGCACAGTTTTCCCCTGCCCAAGGAAAGCACCAAATGCTGCCCCAAGTTTTGCCCCAAATTCAGGCGTCATTTCAATGTTTGAAATTCCACTGACCCTTGATTCAGTGAAAAGCTCCTTAAGCCACTTATCCTCCCAAACCAAACTTTTTGATAAAATTGAACCATCCTCAACGACCTTCCATGGCCA
>NZ_CZVH01000106.1:0-6766 GCF_001458555.1 Candidatus Kryptobacter tengchongensis
TCTGAACTCCAGTCACGATCAGATCTCGTATGCCGTCTTCTGCTTGAAAAAATAACAAAAGATAGAACTGAAAAAGATCCAATAGTTATCTCTGGTGGTCCTGTGGCTTGTAATCCCGAGCCAATGTCTGCGTTTATTGATGCTTTTTTGCTTGGGGATGGTGAAAATCTTTTACCTGCTTTTCTTGAGCTTGTTTACAATATGAAAAAAGAAGGCGCAAAAAGGGATGAAATTTTATTAACAGCTGCGAAAACTTTACAAGGTGTTTATGTTCCAAAGTTTTATGAACCTGTTTATGATGACGGTAAGCTAAAAGGTATGAAAAAACTCTTTGACGAACTTCCTCTTCCAGTTAAACGAAATGTGATACCGGAGCTAAAGCCAGAATATTACCCTGAAAAACCAGTTGTCCCTTTAATAGAGGTTGTTCATGATAGATTCCAGCTTGAAATAATGCGAGGTTGTACGCAGGGTTGTAGGTTTTGCAATGCGGGGATGATTTATAGACCTGTTCGTGAAAGACCCGTTGATGATTTGATAAATGAAACAAAAACGGTGATTGAAAATACCGGTTATGAAGAAATGTCTTTTGTTTCGCTTTCAACATCTGATTACTCGCTATTACCTGAACTTATGAGCAGAAATTATGAACTTGTTAAGGAGAAACGGATTTCCCCGAGTTTTCCATCGCTTCGTCCGCAGACTTATACAAAAGGGATTGCAAAATTTGCCCGTGAAGGCGGAGCAAGTGGATTAACATTTGCCCCAGAAGCTGGAACTGAAAGATTACGCAGGGTTATAAATAAACAAAGCTCTGAGGAAGATTTCTACCGCGCTGTTGAGATAGCGATTGATCATGGGTGGCGACTTGTCAAACTTTACTTTATGATGGGGCTTCCTACAGAAACTTATGAGGATCTTGATGGAATTTTAAAAATCGCTGAAAATGTTGTGAGAATTGCAAAGAGGAAAAAAATTTATAACATGGAAGTTCATGTCTCTGTGTCACCTTTTTCTCCAAAAGCACATACACCTTTTCAATGGGAAAGACAAAATTCAATTGAAGAACTTCTTGAAAAAACAAGATACTTAAAGTCAAAAAATAGGTGCAAAAATATAAAGCTTGATATTCGTGACCCCAGAATTACAACTCTTGAGACAATCCTTGGGCGTGGTGATAGAAAAATATCAAATGTAATTTATTCTGCCTGGAAAAAGGGAGCGAAATTTGACGCTTGGACAGATAAGTTGAATTTTAATTTATGGATGGAAGCATTGAAAGAAAATGGGCTAACGGTTGAAGAATATATACGGGAATATGAAAAAGATGATGTCTTCCCTTGGGATCATATTTTTATGGGCGTTTTGAAAAAATTTTTATGGAGGGAAAGGCAAAAAGCTTATAGAGAAGCAATGGTTCCAGATTGTAGACCCGAAGATGTATGCCATGCATGTGGGGCTTGTGATTTTAAAATGATAAAAATGCTGATAAGGGAACAAATTGACAAACGAAGTGAAATTTCACAAAATGGCGAAGTTTTAAGCATAGGCGAAGAAGCAATCTGGGTTGATAAATCGCAAAGCGAAGGAATAAAAACATCTCAAACCTACTTTTACAGAATGAAGTATACTAAAGAAGGGTATCTAAAATACATTTCACATCTTGATTTGGTTCGTCTTTTCAATCGCATTTTCAGAAAATCTAATTTAAGGGTCGCACATACACGAGGTTTCCATCCACATCCAAAATTTTCATTTTCTGCTCCACTTCCCATCGGTTATTCAAGCTTATGTGAATTCATTGACTTTGAGCTTGAGGAATACCTTGAGCCGGAGGAGATCAAACATCGCCTTATCCCCAATCTTCCCAGTGGAATGCGTATAATTGAAATCGGGGAAATACCAAAGCCCAAAGAATCACTTGATAGCCAGATTAATCTTTTTGAATATAAAATCTATTTCACTTCAGAGAATCTTCAAAGTCAGATTGAATCGTTTCTTGCAAAAGATGAAATTTTAGTTCACAAGGTCAACCAAAACGGAAAGATAAAGGTCATGAATATCCGTAAATATGTTGATGAAATTTTTATGGGAAACGATGGTTTTACTTTGCGAGTTATTCGTGACAAAGATGGGATTATGCCGAAGGTTGATTTAATACTTGAAATTCTTTTGGGTTTGAATAGGGAGGAAATAAGAAAGTTAAAAATTGAAAGGACAGCTCAATTTATTTTCAGAAATGGCACTATAATTGATCCAGTCGATGATATTGTGAAAAACAAAGTAAGGGTTTTTTATGAGGAAAGAAATTTATATCAGTACGAAGAAGAAAGAAACTCGTATAGCGGTTCTTGAAGATGGTCAACTTGCCGAATTGTTCTTTGAAAATCCTGAACAAGAAAGGATGGTTGGGGATATTTACCTTGGTAAGGTTGCGAGGGTTTTACCTGGGATAAAAGCGGTGTTTATAAATATCGGACACAGGCAAGACGCATTTCTTCATTTTGCAGATATTGATAAGACATCAATTGAAGAATATGCTGACCTGCTTGGGGATGATACAAGCATTGATGAGGTTTCTGAAACTACAACTGAGGCAACAAAGGAATTGACTGAAGAAGGGGAAGAAAAATCTTTACAGCCTGTTTCCGCTTCTCAACCATCTAAAGATGTTGAAGCGTATGCACCAAGAAAACCACATCTTTTGAAAAAAGGTCAACCTATCCTTGTTCAGGTTATAAAAGAACCGCTTGGAAGAAAGGGGGCAAGAGTTACAACGAGAATAACTCTACCGGGACGATTTCTTGTTTTGATGCCTTTCATGGAAAATAAAATTGGAATATCAAGAAAAATCCTAAATCAAAAGGAAAGAAGAAGATTAAGAAACATAATCAAAGCACTTCTACCAAATGGTTATGGTGTTATAGTCAGAACCGCAGCTGAGGGTAAAGATACGAAGACATTGAGAGGGGAGCTTGAACAGCTGATCACAACATGGGAAAAGATAGAAAAAATGATTCCTAATGAAAAACCACCAGCCTTGCTCTACAAGGATATAAGCGTTACATCAAGTGTGATGCGTGACCTTTTGACAAAAGATGTTGAAAGGGTTGTCGTTGATTCAAAATCTCTTTTCCGTGAAATAGTTGCATATGCGAGATGGGCAGCACCCGATATCGTTGATAAAATTGAACTTGATGAAACTGAGGATATATTTGAAAAGTATGGAATTAATAAAGAGATTGAAAATTCGCTTGGAAGGAAAATTTATCTTCGTGGCGGAGCTTACATTCTTATTGAACAAACAGAGGCTATGACAGTTATTGATGTGAATACAGGAAGATACGCGCCAAGACAAAATCAAGAACAGGTATCTTTGAGAATTAATCTTGACGCTGCTAAAGAGATTGTGAGACAATTGAGGTTGAGGGATATAGGTGGTTTGATTGTGGTTGATTTTATTGATATGGAGGATGATAAAAGCAAGAAGCGTTTGTTTGAGGAACTTCGTAAAGAATTTAAAAAGGACAGGGCAAAGGTTACAGTTTTGCCGATGACTGAATTTGGGTTAATTCAAATTACGAGGCAGAGGGTAAGACCGAGCGTATTTGAAAAGTTTAGTGAGCCGTGCCCGACTTGCGCTGGAACAGGCACAATTTTTTTGAGAAACTTAATTTTCAAAAAAGTGGAAAGATGGTTTGCAAAATTTAGAGCTGTTTCAAATGAGAGAAAACTGATTCTAAAACTTCACCCAACCCTCGCAAAGTATGTGAAGTCAAATTTGAATGGGAAATTAAAGATTTTGAAGTTGATGTTAAAATATTTTATCAGAGTTAAAATTGAGCCCGATCCAACCCTTTCGGTTGAAGAATTCAAAGTTGTTTCAGTGAAAACAGGCAAAGAATTAACCGAGACGGGAACAAGCGCACAAGTTGTTATCCCAAAACAAAATAAAAAAGAGGAGATTTGAAATGAAGATTTTTCTTGACACAGCAAATGTTGATGAAATAAAGGAAGCAGTAAGTTGGGGGATACTTGATGGCGTCACCACAAACCCAAGTCTGGTTGCGAAGGAGAAGAGGGATTTTAGGGAACTACTTCAAGAGATATGCTCAATTGTTGATGGTGATGTAAGTGCAGAAGTTATATCAACCGATTTTGATGGAATCGTTAAGGAAGCAAGAGAACTTGCAAGGCTTGCGGATAATATCGTTGTGAAAATTCCTTTAATAAAAGATGGTTTAAGAGCTGTTAAGTTCTTAAAAAGCGAGGGTATAAGAGCAAATGTAACGCTTTGTTTTTCTCCATCTCAGGCAATTCTTGCTGCAAAAGCTGGAGCTTATTACATCAGCCCATTTATCGGTCGGCTTGATGATATATCAAGCGATGGGATGAATCTTGTCAGGCAAATCGTCCAGATTTACAGAAACTACAATTTTAGAACTCAAGTTCTCGTCGCAAGCGTAAGGCACCCAATGCATGTAGTTGAGGCGGGTTTAATAGGCGCAGATGTCGTCACAATGCCGTTTAAAGTTCTTGAACAAATGATAAAACATCCATTAACTGATATTGGACTTGAAAGGTTCCTTGATGATTGGAGAAAGGCTCAATCGGAGCTTGAAAAGAGATTTGAAAAAGTAAAATAAAATAAGGAGAATAACTGTATGAAACGCACCCCATTTTATGAAATTCATCTTGAACTTGGAGCAAAGATTGCACCTTTTGCTGGCTATGAAATGCCAATCCAATATGATGGCATAATAACTGAACATAAGCGAGTTCGTGAATCGGTTGGCGTTTTTGATGTCTCACATATGGGTGAGTTTAAAGTAAGTGGGAGAAAAGCTTTGAATTTTTTACAAAAATTGACCGTAAATGATGTCTCAAAACTTCAACAGGGAAGAGCCCAATATTCAGCGATGTGTTATGATGATGGTGGAATAGTGGATGATCTTTTAATTTATAACCTTGGCGAATCATACATGGTTGTTGTAAATGCAGCCAATATTGAAAAAGATTTTGAATGGATGAAAAAACATCTTGAAGAAGATGTTAAGCTTGAAAATATAAGCGATGATGTGGCTCTTCTTGCGGTTCAGGGTCCAATGTCTCTTTTAACTTTGCAGAAGTTAACGGATGTTGATTTGGGTCAGATTAAATATTATCATTTCGTTAAGGGCAAGCTTGCTGGCGTTGATATGATAATTTCCAGAACTGGCTATACAGGTGAACTTGGATTTGAACTTTATTTTGAAGCTGATCCAAAAATTTGCAGAAAAGTTTGGGACGCAATTATGGAAGCCGGGAAGGAATTTAACATAGGTCCGGCAGGTCTTGGCGCGAGGGATACACTGAGAACTGAAATGGGTTATATGCTTTATGGAAATGATATTGATCAAACCACAAATCCGCTTGAAGCCGGACTTGATTGGATTGTTAAATTTGATAAAGGTGATTTCATAGGTAGAGAAAGCCTGATTAAGTTTAAAACTGAAGGTATCAAAAGGAAACTTGTCGGTTTTATAACCGATGAAAAAATTCCACCAAGGCATGGATATGAAATTTTTAAAGATGGTGAAAAAATAGGTTATGTTACAAGTGGAACTTTTTCTCCAATCCTTGAGAAGGGAATAGGAATGGGGTATGTTGATATTAGATTTTCAAACTTGGGCGAAAAGATAAAAATCAACGCTCGTGGAAAGGAATTAACTGCGGTGATTGTTAACCCTCCATTTGTTACAAACAGGGCGCGGTAAAACAAAGTTTGGGGTAGTTGATGAATATTGATTTATTTTTCATACCTCTGCAAATCCAAGATGAATTAAGCTTGCAAAATAAAACAGTTATAGTTGTTGATGTTTTAAGAGCTTCAACCACAATAGCAACTGCTTTAAAAAATGGGGCAAGGGCGATAATCCCGGTGGCATCTATTGAAAATGCAGTTAAATACGCCTCAACCCTTGAGCCGGGCTCGTTTCTTTTGTGCGGGGAAAGAGGCGGAAAAATTATTGATGGATTTGATCTTGGAAATTCTCCGTTTGAATATACAGAGGAAAAAGTTATGGGGAAAACTTTAATTTATGCGAGCACGAATGGTTCAGTCGCTATAACTAAAACAAAATATGCTAAGCATTCACTTGTAGCTGGATTTATAAATATATCAGAAGTTGTAAAATTCGTTAGCGAAAATAGCGATGATCAAGCATATTCAAAATGTTCGTATAGTGAAGTTCATACTGCAGGGTAAAGCCAACGATATCAAAAAATTTGAGGGGTCTTTTAGTCTCAAGTGAAAACAATAAAATACCCTCTTTTCGCATTATCTCCTCAGCGTCAACCCATGGAGCGTAAACCCGTTCAGCGCTTGCCCATGGGATTTGGTTCACAATGTTATACAAAATTTTAAATCCAATATATGACATGCCTATTTCATAAACATCAGGAAAACACAAAGCAATTCTGAACTTTGCACTTGGCTTTACAATTATGTTAAATTCATTCCCAACATATCTTCCTGGCTTATCTACGAATGGAAGAAGTTTCTCATCAATATCAAGTTTAATTTTTTCAAGCAATCTATCTTCAAAACTCATAGTCTTTCAATGCTTTTATTTCTTCTTCCCTTATTTTCACTCAAAAATACGAAAAAAATATAAGGATTGCAAAATTTTGTTTTTGGCTTTATTTTTCAGAATTTTGGAAGAGCGAAAAAACTAAAAAGAAGCAAAAATGGAAAAATTTGTAATTATCGGAGGTAAAAAACTTT
>NZ_CZVH01000107.1:0-6718 GCF_001458555.1 Candidatus Kryptobacter tengchongensis
ATCTTCTTCTTGAAAAAATTCTGCTTGAGGCTGAATTAATGGATCTTAAAGCGAATCCAAAGAAAAAAGCCCGTGGTGTTGTAATTGAATCAAAACTTGATAAAGGACGTGGTCCTGTTGGAACAGTTCTTGTGCAAAATGGAAGTTTAAAAATTGGTGATCCGTTTGTTGCTGGAACTACATTTGGAAGGGTAAGAGCTATGTTTGATGAAAGAGGAAATAGAGTTGAGGTTGCAAAACCGTCAACGCCAGTTCAGGTTATAGGGTTTGATCAACTCCCGGAAGCAGGGGATTCATTTGTAGTTGTTGAAGATGAAAAAATAGCTCGTGAAATCGCAAACAAAAGATCTCAATTAAAACGGGAGCAAACATTTAGACAATTAAGGTCTATATCCTTGAATAAACTTTCATAGCAAATTAAAGAAGGCAAGGTTAAAGAATTGCCTGTTATAATCAAAGCTGATGTAAATGGTTCAATTGAAGCGCTCTCAGATTCCCTGATGAAGCTTTCAACTGAGGAGGTCAAAGTTCGGATCATTCATAGAGCTGTTGGCGCAATAAGTGAATCTGATGTCTTGCTTGCTCAAGCTTCAGGTGCAATTATAATTGGTTTCAATGTGAGACCAACATCCGGGGCGAAAAAACTTGCAGAAAATGAGAATGTTGAAATACGACTTTACAATATCATTTATAATGTGATTGACGATATTAGAAAAGCACTTGAGGGAATGCTTGAGCCAGAAAAGAGAGAAGAATTTCTTGGGACTGCAGAGGTCAGGGAGACATTTAAAATTTCAAAAGTTGGAACCGTTGCTGGATGTTTCGTAACAGAAGGTAAAATCTTAAGAAATGCCCGTGCTCGTCTAATAAGAAATGGGATCGTGATTTATGATGGGAAAATTGTATCGCTTAAAAGATTCAAAGATGATGTAAAGGAAGTTGAAGCTGGGCTTGAATGTGGAATCGCACTTGAAAATTATAATGATATAAAGGTCGGTGATGTCATTGAAGCGTATAACATCCTTGAAATCAAAAGAAAACTTGAAGAGGTGAAGAAAACATAAATTTGGAATTAAAAAGAGGATTTCAAAATGAATAGCATAAGAGCGGAGAGGGTTGCTTCACTTATCAAAGAAGAGGTTTCAGACATAATCACCAAAGTTCTTGAACATGAAAATGTTGGGTTTTGGACGGTTACAAATGTAAGAATGAGTCCAGATTTAAGATATGCGAAAATTTATATAAGCATCTACGGAGACAAGGTAACACAACAAAATACTATAAGAAAAATTGAATCGCTAAAGAAAAACATAAGACACCGGCTTGGTTCAAGGTTGAGGTTGAGATTTATCCCGGAAATTGAGTTTTATCTTGATGACACGCTTGAACATGTTGACAGGATAAACGCTCTTTTGAAGCAAATTGAAGATAGAGAAAAGAACGACAAGAAAAGTGATGACTCTGGCGCAGAGGATAAGACAGGGTGAAATAATACTTGTGAATAAACCCGCTGGATGGACATCTTATAAAGTTGTTGATAAAATTAAAAAATGGTTCAAGATAAAGAAGGCAGGACATGGTGGAACGCTTGACCCGTTTGCAACTGGCTTGTTAATAGTTGCGACGGGGAAGAAAACAAAAGAACTTTCAAAGATAACTGAACTTGATAAAGAATATGAAGGAGTTATGGAACTTGGCGCTGTGACAGAAAGCTATGATCCTGAAACTGAGATAATTGAAAGAAGGAATCTTAACGGGATTACCGAGGAAAAAATCTTAGAGACCGCAAAACATTTCATCGGGGAAATTGAACAAATTCCGCCAATGTATTCCGCAGTCAAATATAAAGGTAAGCCATTATATGAGTTTGCAAGGAAGGGAATTAACATAGAAAGAAAACCAAGAAAGGTGAAAATTTACGATTTTAGTATACTTGAGGTTGATCTTCCTGAAGTTCGCTTTCGTGTGAGATGTTCAAAGGGAACTTATATCAGGACACTTGTATATGATTTTGGAGAAAAACTTGGTTGCGGAGCTTATTTGAAATCGCTTGTTAGAACGAAAATTGGAGAGTATAAACTTGAAGATGCCTTAACAGTTGATGAATTAAAGAAAATTTCATTACAGGGAGCTGATGGAGGTAGTCAGAAACATAAATAAAATTGAAAAAGAACCAAACTCAATCGTAACTGTTGGGGTTTTTGATGGTGTCCATGTAGCTCATCAGGAAATTTTGAGAAGGATGAAAGAGGAAAAACTAAAAACTGGAGCGAGGACAGTTCTTGTGACATTTGACCCGCACCCTCAGGAAGTTTTACATCCGAAAGAAAAATTTTACATCTTGACGACAATTGATGAAAGAATTGAGCTTTTAAGTGATTACGACCTTGACATTATTTTCGTTGTGAATTTTACAAGTGAATTCTCTAACATAACCGCCGAGGAATTTTGCAGGGATATAATGCTTGGAAAGATAGGATTAAGAAAAGTTATAGTTGGATACAATCATGCTTTTGGGAGAAATAGGGAAGGTAACCCAGAGAAGTTAAAAGAATTTGGTGAAAAATATGGCTTTGAGGTTGAATTGATCCCACAACTTCTCGTTGAGAATAATCCGGTGAGCAGTTCAAAAATTAGAGCAATTTTAAATGAGGGTGATGTTAAACTTGCGTCAAGATTGCTGGGGAGATATTATTTTATAAATGGAGTCGTTGTTAAAGGAAGTGGTCGTGGCAGAGAGATTGGAATTCCAACTGCGAATATTGAGCCAGTTTCATCAAGGAAGCTTATCCCTAAAAATGGAGTTTATGTTGTAAGGGTGACGATAGATAGAAAACCTTATTTTGGTGTTATGAACATTGGTTACAGACCGACATTTGAGCTTGATAGCCGAAGGGTTATGGAGGTGAATATATTCAATTTTGAAAGTGAAATTTATTTCAAGCATATAAAAGTTGAGTTTATAGAGAGATTAAGGGACGAGATGAAATTTCCATCGCCAAAGGAACTTGTTGATCAGATCAAAAAAGACAAGGAAATGGCACTTGAGTTTATAACGAGAGAGTTTGCAGTTGAAATCTGATAAAAAAGTAAAACAAAAATAAAAAAGGAGATATGCCATTGACGAGCGAACAAAAAAAGGAACTTGTTAAAAAGTATGGCAAACATGAAAAGGACACTGGTTCACCAGAGGTGCAAATTGCAATTTTAACCGCAAGGATCAATCAGCTTGCACAGCATTTTGAGAAACATCCAAAGGACAAACATTCAAGAATGGGATTGATCAAGATGATAGGTAAGCGAAGGAGGCTTTTAAGATATCTTGAGAGGACAAATTACGAGAGTTATAAGCGAATTCTTGAGGAACTTGATTTAAGAAAATAAAACAAATTAAAGGCGGTGATGTAGTTATGTCTTATTTAAAGAAAGAAATTGAAATTGGTGGGCGAATCCTTTCGTTTGAAATAGGGAAATACGCTAAGCAAGCAGATGGCGCTGTAATGGTAAGATACGCTGACACAATGGTTCTTGCAACTGCAGTTGCAGAAGAGGAACAGAAAGAGGATATTGACTTTATGCCTCTTTCAGTTGAATACAGAGAGAAAACCTCCGCAGTTGGAAAAATTCCGGGAGGATTTGAGAAAAGAGAAGGAAAGCCAACAGAGAAAGAAATTTTATCAGCAAGATTAATTGACAGAGCTTTGAGACCTCTATTCCCGAAGGAATTTAGGTGTGAGACTCAGATAACCGTGACGGTTTTTTCATTTGACCTTGAAAATGATCCAGATATCATTGGTGGAATTGCAAGTTCAACTGCTTTGATGATTTCTGATATTCCTTGGAACGGACCAATTGCAGAAGTTAGGGTTGGGAAAATTGATGGGCAATTTGTCATAAATCCGACGATTTCACAACTTGAGAAAAGCGAACTTGATCTTGTCGTTGCAGGGACGATTGATTCAATCGTGATGGTTGAAGGGGAAGCAAAGGAGATTTCTGAAAAAGATATGGTTGAGGCAATAAAATTCGCTCATGAATACATAAAGAAGATTTGTGAGGTTCAGATTGAAATAGCAAGAGAAATTGGGAAACCGAAGAGAGCAATAGTCAAAGAAGAGATTCCAGAAAGAGTGATTAATGATGTCAAGGAAATAGCCGAGGTGAGAATCAAAGAACTTAACAGAACGCCGATGAAAAAGCTTGAGCGTGCGGAGAGAATGGAAATGATTCTTAACGAGACAATTGAAACCTTGAAACAAAAGTATTTGTCCGAGACAGTTCAAGATGATTCTGGAAATGTAGTTCCATTGATAACACTTTATCCAAAACTTGAATTTTGGGTAAAGCAAGTGATTGAGGAGATTGAGCGAGCAGATATGAGATATATGGTTTTACATGAGGGACGGAGGATTGACGGGCGAGGTTTAAATGATATAAGACCTATAACAGCTGAGGTTGGGATTTTGCCGAGAACTCATGGGTCAGCGCTATTTACACGAGGTGAGACTCAATCTCTTGCAACTGTCACGCTTGGGACTAAAATGGATGAGCAGTTGATTGATGGATTATTGCCTGAATACACGAAAAGGTTTATGCTTCACTACAATTTCCCGCCGTTTTCAGTTGGTGAAGTTGCTCCATTCCGTGGTCCAAGCAGGAGGGAGATCGGACATGGAAATCTCGCTGAGAGAGCCCTTAAAAATTTGATACCTTCTGAGGAAGAATTCCCCTATACTATAAGGGTTGTTTCTGACATTCTTGAGTCAAACGGTTCATCTTCAATGGCTACTGTTTGCTCAGGGACGCTTGCCTTGATGGATGGTGGAATTCCGCTTAAAAAACATGTTGCTGGGATCGCTATGGGTCTTGTTAAAGAAGGTGATGAGGTTGCAATTTTAACTGATATACTTGGTAATGAAGATAAACTTGGTGATATGGATTTTAAGGTTGCAGGTACTCGTGATGGAATTACCGCATTTCAGATGGACATAAAGATAAGTGGCATAAGTTACGATATTTTTGAACGGGCACTTGAACAGGCGAAAGAGGCGAGGATGAAAATTCTTGATATCCTTGAGCAAACGATCCCAGGTCCGCGTTCTGAAATTTCTCCCTATGCTCCAAGATTGATGACAACGCGAATCCCAGTTGAAATGATAGGGTGGGTGATTGGTCCAGCAGGTAAAAATATCAAAATGATGAAACAAGAATTTGGTGCTGAAGTTTTCATTGAAAACGATGGTCTCGTTTGGATAAGTGGTCCATCTAAAGAGGCATGTGAAAAAGCAAAGCAAATGGTTGAGCAACTTGCGGAGGTCCCTGAGGTTGGAAAAGTTTACAAAGGAATAGTCCGTAAGATCGCCGATTTCGGTGCATTTGTGGAAATTTTGCCTGGTAAAATTGGACTGCTTCACATTTCGGAAATTGATCATAAAAGAATTGAAAAGGTCTCAGATGTATTGAAGGTTGGTGATGAAATTGAAGTTCAGATATTGACGGTTGATGATATGGGAAGATTCACATTGAGTCGGAAATCTCTTATCCCCAAGTCGGAACAGCAAAGCCAAACCACTCGCAGCACTCATCAAACTCAACCTGCCTCTGCTACCAGAGTTAGAAGATGAAATCTGTGGGTTTATTTCAAGCCCACAGGTTTCTTTTTAATTTTTTAACTTGTTGAATCTACTGCGTTAATAAAATAGCAATTGTTTTTTAAGGTTGAAATTTTTATATTTTCGGGTGCTAAACCTTGCTTAAAATAAAAGGAGAAGATGAATGCAAAATTCAATTCTTGACCTTAAAGTCATAGCGACGAAAATACGAATTGATATAATAAAAATGCTAAACAAAGCTGGTTCTGGTCATTCTGGGGGTTCGCTTTCATGTGTTGAAATTCTCGTTGCCCTTTTTTGGGAAAAGATAAAAAGAACACCTGAAAACGCACTTGACCCCGATAGAGATCGTTTCATCTTATCTAAAGGTCATGGTGTCCCAGCGCTTTATGCAGTTTTGGCTCACAGAGGAGTCATACCTTATGATGAGCTTTTCACTTTAAGAAAGATAAATTCGCGACTTCAGGGGCATCCATCACGGCTTGACCTCCCTTATGTGGAAGCGTCAACGGGTTCACTTGGACAAGGTTTGTCAATTGCCCAGGGAATAGCGCTTGCTGGGAAAATTGATGGAAAAAATTATCGCGTATATTGCTTGCTCGGAGATGGGGAAATGCAAGAAGGACAAGTTTGGGAAGCCATAATGTCAGCTCCAAAATTTAAACTTGATAATCTTTGCGCTATCGTTGATTATAACAAAGGTCAAATTGATGGTTATGTAAAAGATGTAATGGATATTGAACCACTTGTTGATAAGTTGAGAGCGTTCAACTGGAATGTGATTGAGATTGATGGACACGATTTTGAGCAAATTTTAACCGCTCTTGACGAAGCTGAACTTGTGAAAGGAAAGCCTACTTTCATAGTTGCTCACACCGTTAAAGGGAAAGGTGTTTCATTTATGGAAGATAATCACGAATGGCATGGGAAAGCTCCGAATGATGAGGAGGCGAAACTTGCACTTGCAGAACTTGAAGAACAGCTTAACGAACTTTTATCACAAAAGATGGAGGCGAAATAATGCCAGCCAAAGCAACCCGCGTCTCTTTTGGTGAAGCACTTGAAGAACTTGGCGAAAAAATCCCCGATATAGTTGTTCTTGATGC
>NZ_CZVH01000108.1:0-6699 GCF_001458555.1 Candidatus Kryptobacter tengchongensis
GTGATGTAATTTGCGGTCTTTCCAATGCGGGTTCAGATTGAATTCTTCTTGAAAGCTCAAAAGCTGCTGAAATAACAACTGCCTTTTTTAAACCTATCCCTTTATATTTTTTTAGATCCCCAAGACCCTTACGAGCAAGCTCACGCAAACTTCCTGCATCGGATAAAATTTTATTTGCAAGATCTATAGCAGATATTTTTTTCGTTCCAGAACCGATTAAAATTGCAAGCAACTCGGCATTTGAAACTGATTGAGGTCCAAATTTTATGAACTTCTCTCTTGGTCTTGTTTCCGGTGGCAAATCCTTTATCCTAACTCTGTAGTCTGTTTCAACTTCATATTTCATTGACTTACCACCCACTGAGATAATTTTCTTATTAAGCTATCCTTGAAGACAAGGATTGAGACAGATTTGTTGATCCTTTCAGCATCAAAAATAACATCTCGTCCAATTCCAGCCATTTCATAATTTTTAAGCGCTTCGTAAACTTCATCAGATGTCAATTTACCCTCGCTTACTATTTTCAAAATTAACCTCCCTGCGTCATATCCGTAAATTGAAAAATCGTCTGGATCAGATCCAAATTTTTCCCTAAACAATTTCGCAAAGTTTTTAAATGAGTAACTTTCACGGTCAATATATTGTCCGCTTGTGAATATAACACCATCCGTATATCTCCTATTCATATAAAGTTCATCAAAATTGTTCCATACATCGTTACCGAGGATTTTAACTTTTAGGTCATGGTAATATATTTGAGAAGAAATTATCCCGATAAAATCTGAATTTATGATTGGAGCAAATAAGCCGATTTCTTCAGAAACGACCTCCCCCACTGGCGCAGAGATTTTAAGCGAGTCAAGTTTTGTAATTAGATTTCTAAAATACGGACGAAGATCGGTTTCATCGGAGCTATAAAATTGAATTGCGATGACCTTTCCAGAGTTTCTTTCAACTTCATTAATAAACGCATCAACAAATGGTTTGATAATTTTATCGTTTGGTGCAAGGATGACGAAATTCTTCAAACCAAGTGCAAAAATAGCAAACTGCGCAAGCGTCTTTGAACGAATTGTATAGTTTGAATTAAATTGAAAGATATACTTGCTTAACTCCGTCAAACCATCTGATGTTGCAGTCGGAGAAATTATAGGTATTTTCACCTGATCCCCGAACCTTGCACAAAGTTGAACATCCTCACTATAAATTGGTCCAATTATAGCAAGAACATCTGGCGAATTTTTGAAATTTATCAATTTTTGATCAACATCTCTGCTTGTATAATACTTAACATCAATCCCAATCTTTGGGTTTGAATTCAAATTATGTTCATCAATTGCGATCTCAAGCCCCTTTAAAATTGATTCGCTCAAACTCTGCTTCTCTGGAAGCATAACCCCAATTTTTACCTTCGGGCGAACGAGCAATCGGTCATAATAATTAATTTGAAGCATCATCTTCTCATAAAACTCCGTTCCCTGAAAATACCTTAACTGGTTTGAGACATACCTTTTTGCATTCTCAACTTTTCCAGAAGAAGCAAGTCCATCGGAAATCCTACGAACTATGAGATATCTTACTTCAGGGGTCAATTCAAATTTTCCAATTTCACCAAGCTCACTCACACTAATTGAATCAACTACAGCCGAGACAACATCAATATACTTTAATTTCTCATATTTTGATTTTGAGATAGCCTTATCAAAAGAAAGCAACGCTTGTTTATACTCCCCAAATTTAACATAAATTAAACCGAGGGTGTAAAAAGCATCTTCAATGTATTCACTTTCTTGGAAACGATCAATGAATTTTTTCAGAAGTTTTTCAGCATCTCCAAATCTATTGAGATAGCACAACGCTTTTGAAGCCATAATATAACTTGCGGTTGTGCGATGGTTCAGATCAAGTGAAATAATGGAATCAAAATTTAAATAAGCAGATGAAAAATAAATCATACCTGCAGTATCACCACGAAGAACTCTTGCGTTCAAGCCAAGTTTAAAAAATTCAACTCCAGATTTAAAAAGCGAATCAGCAACTGGATTGTAAATTTTGTCGCTTTGACCCAAAAGATAACAATTGACAAAAACGAAAAATAAAATTAATCGTAAAAACCTAATCATTTCTCAAAAGATTAAGTTTTTCCTCTATTTTCGCTTCAGCGTTCGGGTCAATTCTTAACGCTTCACTGAAAAACCTATTTGCTTCTTCTTTTTTCCCACGGTATGTGTAAATCAATCCAAGATTTATGAATGAATCAACAAGATTTTTATCAAGCCCAATAGCACGATTAAAGTATTTCTCCGCTTCATCAATTTCACCAAGGTCAAGCAACAACTCCCCACATGTTTCCCAGAGAATTGCTTTATTAGGTTCAAGATCAATTGCGGTTTCAATAGCACTTTTCGCCTCGGTCAAATTCCTAAGGTTCCAATGTGAAATTGCAAGAAGATAATAAAGCATGTGATTATATGGTTCCTTTTTTATACCCCGTTGCAGATATTCCACTGCTTCCTCATAAGCTCCACGCTTTATTAGTATCTCCCCAAGGGTTTCAAAAACCTTAGGAAACTCAGGATCAAGTTTTAATACTTTCTTAAACTCTGCTTCAGCTTCAAGAAAATCACCCCTGTAATAATATGCAAGCCCAAGGTTGTAATGAACTACAGGATAATCAAGGTTAGCAATAGGGGTGTAAAATTTTATCGCTTCATCAAACCTTTTTGATTTAAGGCATATATTCCCAAGCATGAAAAGAACTTCTTCATTTCTCGGTTCAATTTCATACGCTTTTCTCAACAATTTTTCGGCGTAATTTTCCTTTCCAAGCTTTGTATAAATAAAAGCAAGCTCTATGTAAGCATCAACGAAATTTGGGAATTCATTTATAAGTCTATGGTAAATTTGAGTTGAATGTAAAAATTTCCCCGAATCAAAATATCTCCTTGCCTTTTCAAGTGATTTCCTCAAAACTGAATTTGGCATACCGATCTTACTCCCATTCAATTGTTGCTGGTGGTTTTGTCGTTATATCATAAACAACTCTATTAACTCCTCTAACTTCATTGACAATCCTTGATGAAATTCTCTCAAGCACATCATACGGCAACCTCACCCAATCAGCCGTCATTCCATCCTGACTTGTCACAGCTCTTAAAGCGATGACATATTCATAGCTTCTTTCATCACCCATAACCCCAACTGATCTTACGGGTAAAAGCACAGCAAAGGCTTGCCACATTTTATCATAAAGATTTGCTTTTTTTATTTCTTCAATAAGAATTTCATCAGCGCTTCTTAAAATTTCAAGTTTTTCATGCGTAATTTCACCAATAATTCTAACAGCAAGCCCTGGACCAGGAAATGGATGACGATTTAATATCTCATCATCAAGTCCAAGCGATTTTCCAACTCGTCTTACCTCATCTTTAAAAAGTTCTCTAAACGGTTCTATTAATTTAAATTTCATCTTTTCTGGAAGCCCACCAACATTGTGGTGAGTTTTTATCTTTGAAGAAGGTCCCCTATAAGATGTTGACTCAATTACATCTGGATATAAAGTTCCCTGTGCGAGAAATTCAACATCTACGAATTTCTCCGCCTCTCGTTCAAAAACTTCAACAAAAGTATGTCCTATGATTTTTCTTTTCATTTCTGGTTCAACTACACCGTGCAACCTCTCAAGAAAAATCTCACCAGCGCCAACATAATGAACATTAATACCAAGTTTTTTAAACATTTCAATAACTTCTATACTTTCATTCTTACGCATCAATCCATTATCAATGTAAATTGCAATCAAATTTTTGCCAATAGCTTTGTTAAGCAGGACAGCAAGCACTGTTGAATCAACCCCACCGCTTACAGCACATATAACTTTTTTATCCTTGACCGTGTCTTTAATTTCTTTTATCGTATTTTCAATAAAAAATTCAGCGTTCCAACCACCATGACATTCACAGATTTTATATACGAAATTTTTCAACATATCAATCCCTTTTTCAGTATTTGCAACTTCTGGATGAAATTGCACACCGTAAATTTTTTTATCCTTTTTTCGTATCGCACAAATTGGGGAGTTTTCAGTTTGACCGATGACCTCAAATCCATCAGGTGCTTTCACAAGCGCATCACCATGACTCATCCAGACAACGGTATTTGAACCCAAACCATAGAAGAGATCATCATCTTTTTCAATTTTTAAAATTGCTTTCCCATATTCTCTTTTAGCAAACCTATCAACTTCCCCACCAAGATTATATGCAATGAGTTGAAGCCCATAACAAATCCCCAAAACAGGAATCCCAAGCTCAAATAATTTAACATCAACTTGTGACCGCCAGATAGAATTATCCCTTTCGGTTTTGATCTCACAATTTCATCAATAGGGAAATTAAAAGGTTGAACTTCGGAATATACACCAAGTTCCCTTATCTTTCTTGCTATAAGCTGTGTGTATTGTGAACCGAAGTCAAGTATAAGGATAAATTCACTGGGTCGCATCAACTTTTTAAGTTTATGAGTTTTGATTTAAATATAAAAAAATTTCTCCAAATTCACATAAAACCAGATTACAACCTGTGATGCGATGCTTTTTTATTTTCACGAATCAATTTAAATTTTTCTTTAGCAAACTATTTCACAAACAAAATAAATAAAAGCAAATGCGATACCGAATCCTTGGAAGAACAGGTCTTCAAGTGTCGGAAATTGGATTTGGCTCATGGGGAATAGGAGGTAAAATGTGGGCGGACTCAAACGATGAGGAATCAATAAAAGCTCTTCACAGAGCAATTGAACTTGGTGTTAATTTTATTGATACTGCCCTTGTTTACGGAGATGGACACAGCGAAAGATTAATAGGCAAGGTTTTGAAAGAAGTAAGGGAAACAGTTTATGTCGCTACAAAAATACCCCCCAAAAACATGATTTGGCCAGCCCTCAAAGGAACCCCTCTGAAAGACGTTTTCCCGTATGATCACATCATAAAATCAACCGAGCAAAGTTTAAAAAATCTTGGTGTTGATACAATTGACTTGCAACAATTTCACGTCTGGAATGATGAATGGGCAAGAATGGATGAATGGTGGGAGGCGATACAGAAACTGAAAGAAGAAGGAAAAATAAGATTCTTTGGAATCTCAATAAATGACCATGAACCATGGAATGCGATTGAGCTCATAAAAACTGGAAGGGTTGATACAGTTCAAGTAATTTATAACATCTTTGACCAATCTCCTGAAGATGAACTTTTTCCCGTTTGCATGCAGTATAATATTGGAGTAATTGTCAGAGTTCCATTTGACGAGGGGAGTTTAACTGGAAAGATAACGCCCGAAACGAGATTTCCAGAAGGAGATTGGCGAAATAGATATTTTAGAGACGATAGAAAACAACAGGTATGGGAAAGAGTTCAAAAACTTGAAAAACTACTTGGGGACGAAGCAAAGACATTGAGCGAGCTTGCTCTAAGGTTTTGCCTGTCTCATGAAGCTGTTTCAACAGTAATCCCAGGAATGAGAAAAATTCAACATGTTGAGGAAAACTGCTCTGTTTCAGATGGAAGGAAACTATCTCAAAAAATGTTACTTGAACTAAGAAAACACAGATGGGTTAGAAATTTCTATCGTTGAGTGAAAAGATTACCCCCTCCAAAGTTATCAGTGGAGGGGGGGATTATATTACGCAAACTGGTCAAAAAGCTTTTCTAATCTTTCTTTTTTTACAGCTTCATCAATCGCGCCATCAAATTTGGATATAATTTTCTCAAGATTACTTTCAAATGTTGGTCTCTCCTCACGATAGAATATCCCAGTGTAAATTTTATCCTGAGCCATCGCAAGTTCAAATGCCTTCAGCTTATTTGTCGGGTCATGCTCTGGCGGAATTTCAACAACCTTTTCACGGACAAAGTCAAAGGTGATTTCCATGTTGAAAGTTGGACATGGCGATATAACATGAATTGCAGCAAAGCCCTTATGTCTTGTCGCCTCAATTATAAGTTGAGTTAGCTGTTTAGTGTTTGACGAAAACCCACGGGCTACGAAAGTAGCGCCATAAGCAAGAAGAAGCATAACTGGATTAATTGGTGGTTCAATCGCCCCGTAGGGAGTCGTCGTTGTTGTCATCGTCAAAGTTGAAGTAGGTGAAACTTGACCTTTTGTTAAGCCATAAATTGCGTTGTCAAGAATTATATAAACCATATCTGGGTTTCGCCTTGCGACATGCGGAATATGCCCCCCACCTATTGCAAATCCATCTCCATCTCCACCGACAACAAAAACTTCAATTTCTGGATTTGCTATTTTAACTCCAAGTGCAACTGGTAAAGCTCTCCCATGAACGGTATGAAGATTATACCCTCTAACGAAGTGGGGAAATCTGCTTGAACAACCTATTCCGGAAACAATGCTTAATTTATGAGTTGGAATTTTCATTTCCCCAAGCGCCCTTATAAAAGCCGCAAGCACTCCGTAGTCACCGCAACCTGGACACCATGTTGGTTTAACTTCGCTTTTATACTCAACCTTCGCTTGTTTTATTTTTTCCATTACTTCACTCATTTCGCTACCTCAATTATTTTGTTATAAATTTCTTCAGATGTGAAAGGAATGCCACCGTAATTATTTAGCTTTATCGGGTTATAATCCACGAACATTCTTAATATATTTGCAAATTGTCCATGATAATTTTGCTCA
>NZ_CZVH01000109.1:0-31865 GCF_001458555.1 Candidatus Kryptobacter tengchongensis
CGAAGCCCCAACTATAGCAACTATTTCTCCTCTTTTAACTTCATGTTTTAAAAGGTATAGATCTTGAAGTTAAAAGAGGAGAAATAGTTGCTATAGTTGGGGCTTCGGGTGCTGGGAAAAGCACACTTCTTCACATTCTTGGTACACTTGACAGACCAAGCGAGGGCAAAGTTTATGTTGATGGAGTTGATGTTTTTCAAATGAGCGATGTTGAACTTGCTAAGTTCAGAAACAGAAAAATTGGTTTTGTATTTCAATTTCATCACCTCTTGCCGGAGTTTACCGCAATTGAAAATGTCGCAATGCCAGCAATGATAGCAGGTAAAAGTTTTGATGAGGCTAAAGATAGGGCATATGAACTTCTCAAAGAAGTTGGACTTGCAGACAGAATAGAACATAAACCATCGGAACTATCGGGCGGGGAACAGCAAAGGGTCGCGGTTGCAAGAGCGTTGATGAATTCTCCTGAAATAATTCTTGCAGATGAACCGTCTGGGAACCTTGATAGTCAAAATGCAGAAGCGCTTCATGATTTAATAGTTGAATTAAATAAAAAACATGGGCAAACCTTTATCATCGCAACTCATAATGAAAAGCTCGCTGAAAGAGCAGATAGAATCGTGAAAATAGTTGACGGTAAAATTCATGAAATTATAACAGCAGGATAAAATTTTAAAAACAAAACTTGGATGAAAAATGAAAAAAGAAGTTAAAATCATACTTGCCAGCTTGACCGCTCTTGGCGTTGGACTCGCGGTTGGATATATGATAGCAAATTGGTTGATAAATGACTTGATGAAAGATATAACAGTTGACCTTGATGAGGAAGAAGTTGCAAGTGAGCTTCACCAGGTAACAGAAGAAGAAGCATAAAAATAATTGTGGTCAAAGGTTTAAAGTGTTCAGATTTGAGCTTGTAGCTGTTGATACAAAAACATCGGCTCGTGCTGGACTTATTTATACCGATCACGGTGTTATTGAAACGCCAGTTTTCATGCCTGTTGGAACACAGGGTACCGTTAAAGCAGTTGAACAGAGGGAACTTATTGAAATAGGGGCTCGGATAATTCTTGGAAATACATACCATCTTTACTTAAGACCTGGAATTGATATTATTTACAAGGCTGGGGGGTTACACAAATTTATAAGCTGGGATAGGGGAATTTTAACAGACAGCGGCGGTTTTCAAATTTTTAGTTTAGCTCAATTTAGAAAAATATCAAAAGATGGTGTGAAATTTCAATCGCATATTGATGGCTCATATCATTTTTTCACTCCTGAAAGCGTTGTTGAAATTCAACGAATACTTGGCTCGGACATAATGATGTGCCTTGATGAATGCACGCCTTATCCATGTGATTATGATTACGCTTTTAAGTCAAATCAATTGACAATTGAATGGGCTAAAAGAGCAAGGGAAAAATTTGATAATACAGAGCCACTTTATGGGCATAGCCAGGCAATCTTTGGAATCGTTCAAGGAAGTATCTACCCAGAGATAAGAGCTAAAAGTGTTGAAGAACTTCTAAAGCTTGAATTTGATGGTTATGCCATAGGCGGGCTTGCGGTTGGTGAGCCAGTTGAAATAATGTACCAGATAACAGAATTTACTGCATCTCTTTTACCTCAAAATAAACCAAGATATCTTATGGGGGTCGGAACTCCCGAAAATATACTTGAATCAATTTCACGAGGAATTGATATGTTTGATTGTGTGATACCAACACGAAATGGAAGAAATGCCACATTATACACAAGGAATGGGAAATTTAGTATAAAAAATGCAATTTATAAAGAAGATTTCACCCCCGTAGATCCAGAGTGTGACTGCTATACCTGCAGGAATTTTACAAAGGCATACCTTCGCCATCTTTTTAACGCTGATGAAATTCTCGCCCTTCAACTTGCCTCAATACATAACCTCGCCTTCTATATCTGGCTTGTCGGTGAAGCAAGAAAACACATAGTTCAGGGGGATTTTTTAGAGTGGAAAGAGATTATGCTTCAAAGAATGGGGGAAAAAGCAAAAATTGAAAAATAATTAAAATGTTGAAAAACGAGACATTGATTTGAAAATAAATCGTGACTATTTTGAACATAGGGGCTTTAAAGATTAGTGAATTTTAAGGTTTTTTAATCTGGCATAAAAATTGCCTTCAAATGTTACGCACATATAGAAAAACTAAATTCAGGTGTAAAGATGAAAGCGAAAGTAACAACTTTATTGCTTTTGCTTTTAGTTTTCAGCTCATCTCTTTTTGCCCAAAAGGCTTATATCAAAATTAAAGGAATGTCACCACATGAATTAGAAGGAATGGGGATTGCGAATCTTGATAGTATATCTTCTGGTTTGTCGGTTGTTGGAACTGGCACGGTTGTGTGGCTTAATGGTTATGATGTCTCGGGTGATACAGCTTTTAAGCCCGCTACAAGCTATGAGTGGTCAATTGTTGATAAACCAGCAGGTTCAAATGCGGTTTTAAGTAGCACAAATGCTCAATTAGTTTCATTTATCCCTGATTTGGCTGGGACATATCAAATTAAGCTTGTTGTTAATGGCGTTGATGATACCACAATTACAATCATAGCTGCAAATTACACAGGGGTTGATTGGAAAGAGATTGGGAGTTCAAGTTTAAATTGTGCAACTTGTCATAAGAGCGTTACACCGGAAATTTATTCAAAGTGGAAATCATCAGATCACGCGACTATTTTTGAACGTGGTATGAATGGACAGCTTGCCCCTTACTGGGATCCGGCAAGGTGCGGAAGATGTCATACAACTGGATATAATCTGATGGCAAATAATGGAGGTTACGATGATGTAGCGATACAGCTTGGTTTTGATTGGAATCAATGGAAACCGCCAAGAGCTGGTTTATTTGACTCGTTGTTAACAACTGATAAGAAGGCTTTAAGTTTAGTTGCAACTATTGGATGTGAAAATTGCCATGGTCCGAAGAATCCATCTCACTATGGAGCAGGGACTCAGCCAAAGACTATGAGTGCAGAAGTTTGTGCTCAATGCCATAATGAACCCTGGAGGCATAACCGCTATGTCCAGTGGGAATACTCAGGTCATGCTGAGGCAGTTTGGTCAAATACATTTAGAACCTCTCCCGCAGGACCAATTCAACCATGACAGTATAACCTTAATGCTTGTGTTCGTTGTCATGATGGCGCAGCCTTTGTGAGTTTTGTTAAAAATGAATCATTTGATAACAGAGCAGCATCGGGTTATAGCAGAATTCAACATACATCAATAACTTGCCAGACTTGCCATGATCCGCATTCAATGGAATTAAGAGAGGCTCCAGCCTCAGCGGATACGCTTGCAAATGGATTCAATTATTCACAGATTGATCTTGGAAAAGGCAAGCTTTGCATCAATTGTCACAAGTATCGCAGGAATGCTTTAACATATGTCACTACAAACCTCAGCTCTGTTTGGGGACCACACCATGCAGGTGCTGGAGATGTTTATCTTGGTCAGAATGGATATACTTGGGGTGAAACTTTACCAAGCAGTATTGGACATCGTCTTGTTGAAAATGCTTGCGTTGGTTGCCATATGTCTGCAACTCCAGATACTGGTCATGTTGCAAGGGATAAAATCGGGATGCATACATGGAAAATGAAATATGTTGCCCCAGATGGTCAGGAATATGATAACATCACTGGTTGCGTAAAATGCCATACTGGAATTACAAAGTTTGATGATATAATCGCGTCTTATGATTATGATATGGATGGAACAGTTGAGCCATTTATGAAGGAAGTTGACGGTTTAATTGAAAAACTTGCAATGGCGTTGCCACCCAAGGGGCAACCAACAGTTGATTGGCAGCAGATCAGAACTGATCCTGATTCAGTTAGATTGAAACAAGCATATTGGAACTATCGTTATGTCGTTGAGGATAAAAGCCATGGTGTTCATAATCCTAAATATGTTGTGAGATTGTTGCAACTTTCAATAAGCAAGATAACAGGTGTAGAATTTACAACCCCAGATGTTCCAGTCAGATTTGAACTATATCAAAACTATCCGAATCCTTTCAACCCAACGACCAAAATTGGTTTTGCTTTGCCAAGAGATGCAAAGGTTAAACTTGAGGTGTTTAATGCTCTCGGCGAGAAAATTGCTGTTTTGAAGGATGAATATATGAGAGCGGGTGTACATACAGTTGAGTTTAATGCATCTGGGCTTGCGAGCGGAATTTACTTTTACAGATTGACAGCTGACGATTTTGTTGCAACGAAGAAAATGGTTTTGATTAAATGATTCTGTAAAGCGTCAAAAGGGCAGGCATATGCCTGCCCTTTTTTATTTCCAATCCCTTATGCCTTCGTTATCAATTATTGTTTTTATCAATTTAGGTAATTCTGGTTTTTCAGGTTTAATTTTAAACGCTTTTGAAAGTCGCTCTTTGGCAATTTTTATAACATCATCTTTGTCCGTGTAGAAAATGGCAAGTGGTTCACCAGCTTCAACTTTATCACCGACTTTTTTCTTTAGAACAATTCCTGCTTTTGGGTCAATTACATCATCAACCTTTGTCCTTCCGGCACCAAGCATGACGGATACTATTCCAACTTCTAAAGCATCAATTTCATAAACATAGCCGTCAAAGATACTTTTAACTTCAATTGAATGTTTTGGCAACGGATATTTTTCAAGGTTTTCAATATAGCTTACATCTCCGCCTTGTTTTTCCACGAGTTTAATAAATTTTTCATATGCTTCTCCCGAAAGGACAACTTTTTGCGCAATTTTCATCCCTTCCTCTATTGAGTTCGCTTTCCCTCCAAGCATGATCATTGCTCCAGCAAGAACATAGGTTAAATGCATTAAATCTGGAACATTTAGACCCCGAAGGCATTGGACAGATTCAACAACTTCAAGCCAATTTCCAACAGCGTATCCAAGTGGTTGATTCATATCTGTGATAAAAGCGATGACTTTCTTACCGAAATTTTTCCCAATGGTAAAAAGGGTTTGTGCAAGTTGAAGTGATTTTTCATATTCACTCATGAAAGCACCTTGTCCAGTTTTGACATCAAGGACGAGAGCATCAATTCCCTCAGCAAGTTTTTTGCTCATTATACTTGCTGAAATCAAAGGAATTGATTCAACAGTTGCTGTTACATCGCGAAGAGCGTAAATTTTCTTGTCCGCAGGTGCAATCTCCGATGTTTGCCCAATCATTACAACTCCAATCTCTGAAATAACTTTTTTATACTCCTCAATGGAAAGATTTGTTTTGAAACCCGGGATTGATTCAAGTTTATCAAGTGTTCCACCCGTATGACCGAGTCCACGACCCGAGATCATTGGTACCGGGACGCCGGCTGAGGCAACAATTGGCGCAAGGATTAAGGAAACCTTATCCCCAACACCACCGGTTGAATGTTTATCAACTTTAATTCCTGGAATATCTGATAGATCAACAACATGCCCAGAATTTAACATTATCTCTGTAAGACATATTGTCTCTTCAAAATCCATGCCTTGAAAATATATCGCCATTAGGAAAGCCGACATTTGATAATCCGGTATTGTTCCGTTTAAATACCCGTTGATGAAAAGCGATATTTCATCTTTTGTTAATTTTTTACCATCCCTTTTTTTTGCGTATTATTTCTACAGGTAGCATTTCTATTTCAAGTTTGTTTTAGATTTTTTGAAGTATTTCAATTGCTATATGATATTTTTTGAAGGGTGGGAGAAGATATACACCTTGAACAAGTGGCTTTGCTTCTTTTAAGAATTGTGATGCAATTTCAATTCCAACTTTACCTGCGTCATCACGGGCAAGGAAAAGTTTCTCACGAACCCAGGCGGGAATGTTTATTCCTGGGACCTCATTGTGAAGGAATTCAGCATGTTTGTAGCTTCTAAGGGGTAGAACCCCAAGCATTACAGGAATTTTAAGATGTTCAATCTTTTTAATGAACAGTTCAAGTGTTTGGATTTCATATAAAGGTTGGGTGAAGACAATTTGAGCACCCGCTTCAACTTTTTTTTCAAGTCGTGAAATTTCATAATCAAGATTTTGTGCTGTTGGGTTTGCTGCACAAGCAATCAAAAAATGAGTCGGCTCACCAATTGTGTTCCCCACTGCATCAAGACCATGATTCATATTCCTCAAAATTTTTATAAGTCCAATTGAATCAACATCTCCAACTGTTGTCGCCTGTGGGAAATCACCAATTTTTGTCGGATCACCTGTTATCGCAAGTATGTTTTTGACCCCAAGAGCCCACGCTCCGAGAAGGAGTCCTTGTAATCCAATAAGGTTTCTATCCCTGCATGTGATATGTGTTATGGTCTCAATTCCAGTTTTCGTTTGAACAAGATGAGATATTGCAACGGGGTCCATTCTAAATCTTGCCCTTGCTCCATCAGTTATATTTACTGCATCAATATCATTTTCCTTCAAATACTTTGCACCTTCAATCACAGAACTTATGTCAAGTCCGCGTGGTATATCAAGTTCAACTGTTGTTAAAAATTTTTTCCCAATTTTTTTAGCAAAGTTTGAACTTTCGGCTTCCAATACGACTACTTCAGCTTTTGAACCTCTTTCTTGTTGTGTTTCAATCTGTCCTTGTTCTTTTACCTTGATTTCAATTTTTGGTTTTTTAAGCCTTAAATCTTTTACTGCGTTTGCTATTGCTCTTATATGCGAAGGTGTTGAACCACAGCAGGCGCCAATTATCTTAACACCTGCTTCAACAAGTTGTTTTGCATATGTTGCAAGATATTCTGGACTTGCGTGATAAACAGACCTACCATCAACAAGCGTTGGAATTCCAGCGGCGGGTTGAGCTGAAAGAATCACATCATCTTGATACATTGATTTAATTATTGAAAACATCCTTTGTGGTCCAACAGTGCAATTTGAGCCGACGACAGTTACACCTTTTCCCTTTATATGCTTTACAACCTCTATTGGAAAATCAGTCGCAAGTATTGCACCATCTTCTGGAAATGTTTTTTGCGCAATTAGTGGAATTTTGTCAGATATTTCTTTAACAGCTTCAATTGCTGCATCAAGTTCGTTTAAACTAACAAATGTCTCAAGAATTATTAAATCAACCCCTTCTGAAATTAAAATTTCCGCCTGCTCTTTAATTACATCCTTAACTTGTTGAATTTTTATTTTTCCAAGTGGCTCAATTAATTTTCCAGTTGGACCAATTGACCCAGCAACATAGACATCATCACCGGCGACGGATTTCGCTATTTCAACCCCATCTCTGTTAATTTCTTTAATTTTATCCTGAAGGTGATAAAATTCAAGACGAAATCTATTCGCATCAAATGTGTTTGTTTCAATTATTTCCGCACCAGCTTCAATATATTCACGGTGAATTCTTGCAACTATATCGGGGTTGAGCAGGTTATGTATACATCTTGGCTGTTCTGGGTATTCATAGAGATCAAGCATTGTACCCATTGCTCCATCGCAGATTATCGGTCTATCATCAAGTAACCTTTCCAAAAAAGGCTTCTTCATCTTTACCAATTTTTGTTTTTATTTAAAATCTATCTCATTTTCAACAATTCTCCAAAGTCGCTGGCATGGAAATTTGTTATAATAGAGGGATTTCCCCATTATAATAGAGTCAACCCCCCATTTTTCAAAATCAGAAAGTTTTTTAAGTTCATAATAACTGTTGAGTTCTCCTTCAACTGTTATTTTTAGATTTATTTTTAAAACGAAATTTTTAAGCCCAATGAAATTAACATTTTCATCTTCAAAGACATTTTTGTAAACAATTCGTTCAATTCCAGATTCTTTGACCTTCAAAGAGTTCTCAATTGCGTGCGAATTTTCGCTCTTTCCATCAGATTCATCTACTATCTTTAAAGAAATTCGCTTTGAAGTGAATTCATTGACAAGTTCTTTTAAAAGCTTTAAATCATTAACTGTTTCTGGATCAAGGATAACTCTTAAGATTCCCGAGTCAATTGCTTGTTTAACATCTTCATATGTTCTAAATCCACCGCTTACTATAACAGGGATGTCAACCTCGTTGGCAACTTTTTCAATTATTTCAAAATTTTGTGGTCTACCCGATATTTCGCCATCAACATCAATTAAACACAATGCCCGTGCGTTTTCTTTCCTCCAAATCTTAGCGACTTTAATTGGATCATCTGGATAAACTTTTGGGAATTCGGGCAAACTTTGAATTAAACAAGCGCACTTTCCATGTTTTATTTTGATAGATGGTATTACGAGTATCATTAAGATGTTGCTTCATTTTTGTGTTTGTTTAAAATCTATTTAAAATTAACCTCTTTTTCAAGAAATTTTTGAGCATTGGGTTGGGCGATGGAATTGAAAAATTAATCTTTAAAACTTGACTTTTACTTTTTAATGTATTAAATTAAGACGAATTTTGTCCTAATTAAAAACAAAACCTTGAAAGCAAATGATCAAAAAAGCAATCTATATCGGATTTTCAATCCTCTTATCTTTTCATGCCTTCGCACAAAATGCAACGATTAAGGGGGTTGTAAAATTTGCTGGAGAGGCGCCGAAGCCGAGGTTAATAAGTATGAAGGCTGACAGACAATGTGATGCAATCCATGGTGGGAAACAAGTTCAAGCCGAAGATATTGTTGTCAATCAGAATGGAACTTTGAAATGGGTTTTTGTTTATGTTAAGGAAGGAGTGAAGGGAAAGTATAACCCACCAGCTGAACCTGTTGTCCTTGATCAGCAGGGTTGTTGGTATCATCCTCATGTTTTTGGGGTGATGGTTGGACAAAAAATTGAAATTAGAAATAGTGACCCATTACTTCACAATGTTCATGCGATGCCGAAGAAGAATAAACCTTTTAACATCGGGCAACCTGTGAAAGGAATGAAAAGCTATTACACATTTACAACTCCAGAAATTATGGTTCCATTTAAATGTGATGTTCATCCATGGATGAGTGCATATGCTGGGGTTCTTGATCATCCATTTTTCAGCGTAACTGATGATAAAGGTGGATTTGAAATTAAAAATCTTCCCCCGGGAACATATACAATAGAAGCATGGCATGAAAGGCTTGGGACACAGACGCAAACTGTGACGGTAAAAGCAGGGGAAACAAAAACGATTGAATTCACTTTTGAGAGGAAAAAATAAATTCAGGAGTTAAAGCAATGTTTCAAAGACAGAGCAAAATTCACGGGTTATTATTTTTGTTTTTCTTTGTTTTCGGCGTAATTGCGAGTGTGTGGGTGGTGTTAAGAAATGGATGGTGGCTTCCGGAACTTGCATCAGATAGGGAAACTATTGACAAAATTTTTGTGACGATATTTATCATTGCGGGTATCTTGTTTATCTTAAGTGAGCTTACACTTTCTTACTTTGTCTTTAGATATGCTGGTGAGCCAGGAAGGAAAGCGTTTTATCTTCCGGGGAAAACAAAAAAGGAAATTTTATGGTCAATTTTGCCTGGAACCCTTGTTGTGATAATTCTTGAGATAAGTGCTGAATTTATAGGTGGAGCTTCCCTGTGGAGTAGAATTCACGGAGAAGTTCCAAAAGATGCTTTTCTTGTTGAGATCACGGGAGAACAATTTGCTTGGAGCGTAAGATATCCAGGACCTGATGGGAAATTTGGTAAGACTGATCCAAATCTTATTTCTTACGATAATCCGCTTGGGATTGATATAAGTGATGAAGCAGCTAAGGATGATATAGTTTTTCCAGCTGGACAAGGTGTGCTGTATTTACCTTTAAATCATCCCGTTGTTTTTTTGATAAAGTCAAAAGATGTAATTCACAGTCCTTATTTGCCGAATTTTAGAGTTAAGCAGGATGCAGTTCCTGGTATGACGACCAGGACATGGTTTGTTCCAAAGAAGGAGGGTGAATATGAGCTTGCATGTGCGGAGTTATGTGGGCTTGGACATTACAGGATGAAATTGCCAGTTGTTGTTGAACCGATGGAGAAAGTTCAAGAGTGGTTGAGCGAGCAAACGCCGGCGGGCGATATATATTATTAAAAAATTTAATGGAGGTGCAAAAATGAGCCATGAGCATATCGCAGTTGAAGCTCATCACAAAGAAAATTTTATAACAAGGTATATTTTTAGCACAGATCACAAAACGATAGCAAAGCAATACCTTATAACTGGAGTTATTTGGGGTTTCATAGGCATGATTTTATCATGGTTTATGAGATTACAACTTGCTTATCCGAATCAACCGATACCTTTTCTTGAGAAGATTCTTGGTAAGTGGGCTGAAGGTGGAATTTTGAAGCCGGAGTTTTATGTTGCCCTCATAACGATGCATGGCACTATAATGGTATTTTTTTTATTAACCGCTGGTTTGAGTGGAACTTTTTCAAATTTTCTTATCCCATTGCAGATTGGTGCAAGGGATATGGCATTTCCTGTTTTAAATATGCTTTCTTATTGGGTATTTTTTGCAGCATCCGTTGTAATGTTAATTTCTTTCTTTGTTCAAACTGGTCCAGCAGGTGCTGGGTGGACAATGTACCCGCCTTTAAGTGCACTTAAAAATTCAATTCCAGGAGCAGATGTTGGAGCAACGCTTTGGCTTGTGAGCATGGCTTTATTTATCGTTTCATCTTTACTTGGTGCGTTAAATTATATTACGACGACGCTTAACTATAGAACCAAAGGCATGTCAATGGGAAGGTTGCCGATCACAGTGTGGGGGATGTTTGTAACTGCCATTCTTGGGTTGCTTTCTTTCCCAGTTCTTCTTGCAGGGGCTGTGATGTTAATTTTTGATCGTGAATTCGGGACAAGTTTCTTCGTCCCAGGTGGTCTTGTTCTTGGGGGGCAACCCGTTCCTCATGAAGGTGGGAATCCGATTCTATGGCAACATCTCTTTTGGTTTTTGGGGCACCCTGAAGTTTATATAGTTTTACTTCCGGCGGTTTCACTCGTCGGTGAAATCCTTGCTACAAATGCAAGAAAGCCATTATTCGCATATAAAGTTTCAATAGGTGCGATTATTGGAATTGGCGCATTAAGTATGATTGTGTGGGGACATCATATGTATGTTAGTGGAATGAACCCGATACTTGGTGAAGTTTTTGTCATAACAACGCTTGCCATATCTTTTCCAACAGCGATTCTTATATTTAACTATCTTGTGACAATATGGCGTGGTAACTTGCGATTTACACCTGCGATGTTATTTGCGCTTGGTTTTCTTGGCTTGTTTATTCCGGGTGCCTTAACAGGTGCTTTTCTTGCAACTGCTCCGGTTGACATACAACTTCATGATACATATTTTGTAGTTGCACATTTCCATTTCACGATGGCAACAGCTGCTGCATTCGGGATGTTTGCAGGGGTTTACCACTGGTTCCCGAAGATGTTTGGAAGAATGATGAATGATAAACTTGGTAAAATACATTTTTGGGCGACATTTATAGGTGTTTACCTTATCTTTTTCCCAATGTTTTTCCAGGGAATTTCGGGTGTTCCAAGAAGATATTATTCATTTACTGAATATAACTTTACATCACAATTCCTTGGCTTGAATAAGTTCATAACGATAGCAGCTTTTGTAGCTGGTGTAGCTCAATTTGTTTTCCTTTTCAATTTCTTCTGGAATATGTTCAAAGGTCCAAAAGCCGAAAAAAATCCCTGGAAAGCGAATACGCTTGAATGGCAAGCTGATTCGCCACCTCCACATGGAAATTGGGGTCCTGAACTACCTGTTGTTTATCGTGGACCTTATGAATATAGTGTTCCAAGTGCCGATGAAGATTATATACCGCAAACAGTTCCTCTTGAAGCTGAGGTGAAATAAAAATTTTCATAATCAAGGTGATCGTTTTAGAGGGCGAGGTTTTTAACCTCCCCTTCTTCTAAAATAAATTAAAATTGATAGATGTATTCAAAAAATCTGCATCGTTTCGCAATATTAACGGCTATATTTGCTGTATTTCTAATTGGTGTTGGCGCTTCGGTTACAAGCACTGGTTCGGGTGATGCCGTTCCTGATTGGCCACTTTCTTATGGAACTCTTTTCCCAAGGATGGCTGGTGGGGTTCTGTACGAGCATGGACATCGCCTTGTTGCGGGAACAGTTGGAATTTTAATAACAGTCCTTATGCTTTGGTCTTTGAAAAGCAAACAACCAAAATATGTTAAAATTCTTAGCGTCGTCGCTTTTGTGTCTGTTGTACTTCAAGCAATGCTTGGTGGTTTGAGGGTGCTTGTCGTTTCGGATCCAAAAGTTCAGGACACAGTTACAGGTATATTTTCAACTGGACATGTTGAACCCGTGAGAATGGCTATAGCTATAACCCATGCAACATTAGCTGAGATTGTTCTTTGCATGACCTTTTTAATATCTCTTTTCACTTCAAAGGCTTGGAGTAATTTTAAAGTTAAAGAAGTAACTTCAAGTTTGAAAATTGCAAAGTTATATACATTGACATTTGTTTTTGCGTTTATACAGGTTTTGCTTGGGGCTCTTGTAAGGCATACACAAGCGGGAAGCGTTATCCCTGATTTTCCTCTTTCTTTCGGTAAAATTATTCCGCCATTTAATGCTCTTCCTTATGATCCGAACGCTCCTTTCCCGATAAGTTATGCCGAGCTCCAATTTAAAGTGGCAATTCACTTCGCACATAGAGTTTGGGCATTCATTGTTGCCGGGATTGGGATTTATGCTTCAGTTTTAACAATAAAAAATAAAGATAAGTTGCTTGGAAATTTTGCGAAGTTTTGGCTTGCTTTGATTGTGTTTCAAATTTTGCTTGGGGCTTTCGTTGTATGGACGAAACTTGCAGTAATAGTCACTGTCCTTCATGTTGCAACTGGTGCTACAATTCTTGGGACAACGCTTATACTTGCTGTGCTTGGATGGAAGGGAGTAAATTCCGTCGCCTTTGAACAAAGTGAATTAATTTTGTCAAAATCAGGAGTTTAAAGTTATGTTTAGAAGTTTTTCAATTTTTTTGAATGATTTTCTCCTTTTGATAAAGCATCGTTTAACATCGCTTGTCGTTTTTACGACCGCTATGGGATATTTGATAGCGAATAGAGGTGATATTGAGCTGTTTAATTTTATCATGACAATTTTGGGTGTTTTCCTTGTCGTTGGCTCTGCAAATGCGATGAATCAAGTTTTTGAGGTGAAAGTAGATGGAATGATGAAAAGGACAGCAAGTAGACCGCTCCCAAGCCGAAGGATGCAAAAGAAAACAGCGATTTTAATTTCAATTTTGATGTTGGCTTCAGGTCAATATATCCTTTATAAATTTGTCAATGGTATAAGTGGCTTGCTTGCTTTGATTGCATTTGTAATTTATGTTTTTGCATATACTCCATTAAAAAGGATAACTCCGCTTTGTACATTTGTCGGAGCAATTCCGGGGGCAATTCCACCTGTGATTGGATGGACTGCGGTTAGAGGACAAATTGAGCTTGGGGCGATTATTTTATTTGGAATTCAATTTATATGGCAATTCCCCCATTTCTGGTCAATAGCTTTGTTATGTAAATCTGATTATGAAAGAGCTGGCTTTAAGGTTTTGCCATCTTCAGATAATAGGATAACAGCGGTTAATCTTGTGATTTACACATTTATGCTTTTGCCGATGGGTTTGATGCCGACAATAGCTGGATTTGCAGGGAAATATGCTCTTGTTGTTTCTATTTTTGGCGGTGGTTTGTTCTTCCTTCAAACGCTTTCACTTTTTAAGGATAATTCAATGCGGTCAGCAAAGAAAATTATGCTTATGGCTGAAATTTATCTCCCTTTGATTCTCATATTTCTTTTAATTGATAAAATTTAAAACAAAATTCGCAAAGGCAGATTATGGTAGCTGAAAAGAAAAAAGAAGCAGGAATTTCAAATATAGATTCTGGAAGAATTTTTAACAACGGAGGTGGCGGTGGTGCCGGCGGGCATTCTTACTCATACGCTTTGCCAGTTAACCCTGCAAAGTTCGGTCTGTGGTTATTTATATCTGCGATAATTATGTTTTTTTCCGCTTTAACAAGCGCTTATATAGTAAGACATTCTGCGGGGAATTGGTTGAAATTTAATTTGCCCCCAATTTTTGTGGTTAATACTTTAATTTTGATCTTTAGTAGCGTGACAATTCAAATGAGCTATTTTCGTTTGAAGAGAAATAAACTTTCTGAATTTAAACTTTTGTTTTTGTTTTCAACTTTGCTTGGCGTTTCGTTTTTGATTGGACAATTGATTGGTTGGGAACAACTGAAAAATATGGGGATTTATGTGGGCACGAATCCATCAAGTTCATTTTTCTATCTTTTGACATGGGCTCATGCGATTCATCTTATAGGTGGGGTTGTTGCGCTTGTTTATGTTTTGATAAAAGCGCTGTTTGGGCATTATAACTCAAAAAATAGACTTGGTGTTGAACTTTGCATAACATATTGGCATTTTCTTGATATACTCTGGATTTATCTTTTTATTTTCATAAATGTCACAATTTGAAAAACAAAAGACGGGAGAAAAACAAATGACACAGGAAGTAGCGTTTGAGCAAGAAAAAATTTTAAAGTCCTCGTGGGGTGGTGGAAAATCACCTTTTGGTGTGTCAAGGGAGAAATTTACCATGTGGATTTTCATATTATCTGATGCGTTCACATTTGGAGGGCTACTTGCTGGTTATGGTTCTTTAAGGGCGAGTTTACCAAGTTGGCCAAGTAGAATTGAAGTTTTTTCATCTTTTCCATTTACAAGTGCGAAACTTCCACTTGTTTTCGTTAGCATAATGACTTTTATCTTGATATGTAGTAGCTTAACTATGGCTCTTGCTGTGGACGCAGGGAAAAGGATGGAAAGGAAAAGCGTGCTTAAATATCTTTTGCTTACGATAGGAGGTGGGTTTTTGTTCTTACTTTGTCAGGCTTATGAGTGGGGACATTTAATTCACGAGGGCGCACGGCTTACAAGCAATCCATGGGGAGTTCCTTTATTTTCAGCTTCCTTCTTTGTTATAACTGGATTTCACGGTTCGCATGTTTTAAGTGGAGTTATCGTATTAATAGTTATGGCAATAAGAGTGGCGAAAGGAATTTATGACAAGCGTGGTTCTTATGAAGGGGTTGAGGTTGCAGGGCTTTATTGGCATTTCGTTGATCTCGTTTGGGTTTTCATTTTTGCGTTTTTCTATCTTCTTTAAAAACAAATTTTTAAATTTTTGAACTATGACAGAGATGACTCACAAATCATCAAAAAAAATTTACTGGCGTGTTTGGTTTCAATTACTTGCAATTACCATTGTAGAAATAATTGTAGCTTTTCTTCCGATTTCGCATTCGCTTATGGCTTTGCTTTTTACAATAATGGCGTTGATGAAAGCGAGTTTGATCGCTGGATATTTTATGCATTTGAAGTTTGAACAACTTGGATTGGTTTATTCAATAGTTTTGCCTTTGATTTTAATTGTGGCTCTTGCAGCTGCTCTTATCCCGGATGGAAGCGTGGCTCTTTTAATGCGTCTTGGTTTGGGCTACTAATTAAAAATCAAATTAAAGTAAAAAATGCCCGGCAGAAAAGTTGTCCTTGCGATTTTAAGTCTGGCGCTTGGGGTTTTTATAGCCCTAAAGATTCAAATCTGGAAAGTTTCATCGGCTGCAAGTTTACCAGTTTACGGAGAAATTCCCGAGTTTAGCCTGATTGAACATCATGGTCAAGAAATTAACCTTGAGAAGTTGAAAGGGAATGTATGGGTTGCTGATTTTTTCTTTACGAGTTGTGCTGGGATCTGTCCAAGAATGACCGAACAAATGACAAGAGTTCAGGAGGCTTTCAAAAATAATGATAAAGTTAAAATAGTTTCCTTTACCGTTGACCCTGAAACTGATTCCGTTTGGGTTCTTTCAATGTATGCAAAAGGTTGGGGAGCGATTGACGGGAAATGGTTCTTCGTCACCGGTGATAAGAAAAAAATCTATGAACTTGCCAGAAAAGGTTTTAAACTACCTGTTGAAGAAGGAGATGGAGGTCCTGGGGATTTCATTCACTCTGATAGATTTGTTCTTATTGATACAAAGGGAAGAATCCGAGGATACTATGGTGGGACTGATCCCGAGGATGTTGATAACCTGATAAGAGATGTAAAAATAATTTTACGCGAAAGATGATAAAACTATTGCCAACTATTAATGCGATTTTCAATGGATTGAGCTTTGTGTTCCTTTTGTTTGGATTTTTGAGCATTAAAAAAAGGGATGTTCAAAGACATAAGAAATTCATGATCTCTGCTTTTATTTCTTCTACATTTTTTATTATCGGCTATCTTATCTACCATTATAATGCTGGTGTAACGCGTTTTCAGGGAGTTGGGATTTGGAGATTTATTTATTTTTCAATTTTATCGTCTCATACATTTTTTGCTATTTTTGCTCTGCCAATGGCAATCATTACATTATCTTATGCTTTACTTAAAAAATTTGATAAACATCCGAAAGTAGCACGGCTAACATTGCCCATATGGATGTATGTTTCTGTGACAGGAGTTTTGATTTACATTATGCTTTACCACATTTTCAAATAAAATCAAAGTTGGAAAATGAAAAAGTTGATTTATTTTCTTGGGTTGTTTGTCATTATAATGTTTCTTTTTTTCAGTGATGTTTATTCGCAATGTGCGATGTGTAAGCAAAATGTTACAAGTTCAGAGGAGGGGATGAAGTTTGCCAGTGGTTTAAATGATGGTATAGTTTATTTGCTTGTTGTTCCATATTTGATATTTGCTGGTTTTGCGATCGTGATTTATGTTTCAGCGAGGAGGAGAAAAACGCGAGGATTTAACTTGAATTAATTTTTGAAATACGGCTTGATTTTCGTATATTTCATCAAGTTATCTTACCTTTTTATTCCTCTCCGAGTAAATTTTTTGGAATTGCTCGGAGAGGAGATAATGCAGTTTATTAAACCGAAAGTAAAACAAATTTAACAAGGTTAATGCACGAGGGAAGAATCGTTCAAATTATCGGACCTGTTCTTGATATTGAGTTTGAAGATGGTTATTTGCCAGCTATTTTTAATGCGATTAAAATACCTCGGGTAAACATTGAAGGTAAAGAGGAAATACTTTGGGCTGAGGTTCAGCAACATCTTGGTGAAAATAGGGTTCGCGCGGTTGCACTTGATTCAACGGATGGGCTTGTCCGTGGGATGAAAGCTTATGATACGGGTGAGCCAATAAAAGTTCCAGTTGGACCAAAGGTCCTTGGGCGACTTTTAAATGTTGTAGGTGAACCAATTGATGGTCTTGGTCCTGTTGAAGCTGAAAAATATTATCCAATACATCGTGAACCCCCTGAATTTACAGAATTAAGCACAAAGAGGGAGATACTTGAGACTGGTATTAAGGTTATTGATTTGCTTGAGCCATATCCCAAAGGTGGGAAAGTTGGACTTTTTGGTGGAGCTGGGGTTGGAAAAACAGTTTTGATTATGGAAATGATTCATAACATCGCTGTTTACCATAAAGGTTATTCGGTTTTTGGGGGCGTTGGTGAAAGAACAAGAGAAGGGAATGAACTTTGGCTTGAGATGAAACAGTCTGGAGTTCTGAAGAATGCTGTTCTTGTGTTTGGTCAAATGAATGAACCGCCAGGGGCAAGGTTGAGAGTTGGGCTAAGCGCTCTTTCAATTGCTGAATATTTTAGAGACGAAGAAGGTAAAGATGTTCTTCTTTTCATAGATAACATTTTCAGATTCACGCAAGCGGGTTCTGAAGTTTCGGCATTACTTGGAAGAATGCCCTCAGCTGTTGGTTATCAACCAACGCTTGCAACTGAGATGGGAGAATTGCAAGAAAGAATTGTCTCTACGAAGCGTGGTTCAATCACATCTGTTCAAGCAATTTATGTCCCAGCTGATGACTTGACAGATCCAGCGCCTGCGACAACATTTGGTCACCTTGATGCAACAACGGTTCTTTCAAGACAGATAGCTGAACTTGGAATTTATCCTGCTGTTGATCCCCTTGATTCAACCTCACGATTGCTTGATCCAAAAGTTGTCGGTGATGAGCATTATTATGTTGCGAAAAAGGTAAAAGAAATTTTGCAAACATATAAAGATTTGCAGGATATAATCAACATCCTTGGAATTGATGAACTTTCAGAGGAAGACAAGTTAATAGTTGCGAGGGCAAGAAAAATTCAACGCTTCCTTTCACAGCCTTTCTTTGTTGCTGAAGCATTTACAGGAACGGAAGGAAGATATGTAAAACTTCAGGATACAATAGCTGGGTTTAAAGCAATAATTGAAGGTGAATGCGATGAATTGCCAGAAATGGCATTTTATATGGTTGGAACAATTGATGAAGCGTTTGATAAAGCAAAGAAAATGAAATTAGATTGAAATGGATAAACTAATTCAAGTTGAAATCTTAACCCCTGAAAATATAGTCTATCGTGGCAAGGTTAAAAGCATAACTCTTCCGGGAATTATGGGGAGTTTTCAAGTTCTTTATAATCACGCACCTTTAATAAGTTTGCTTGAGATTGGGAAAATTAAGATCATTGATGGGAACGGTAACATGCTTTATTTTGTTGTATCAGATGGATTTGCAGAAGTTAGAAATAATGTTGTAACAGTCCTCGTTGATTCAGCTGAACAGTTTGAAAAAGCACAAATAGATAAAGTTGTTAAGGAAAGAAAGAGAAAGATGATGATTTCTGGATTTGTTGCTTCTGATGTGAAAGATAGAACTTATTTTTAAAACCAATTTGCTTTGAAAATGGCACAGGTTCATATAGAAAAGCAAACTCGGAAGAAAAAGGTTAAGCTTATTGCTTTCGTTAATCCAACAGGTTGCACTGGATGCGAGGTGTGTATTGAGTTTTGTCCTGTAGATTGCATTTACAAAGTTAAAGGACCTGAGCATGTTGATGTGTTTGATGGGGTTAAATCAACGACGCTTGACATTTTAAGAGAAAATCTCGCCAATGGAATAAATCCATTTTCAAATGTAAATGGTATTGTAATAGTTGATGAAGAAATTTGCATAGGTTGTAAGCTGTGTGCCAAATATTGCCCTTGGGAAACAATAGAGATGGTTCAAAAAGATAGTGAATAATTTTGGAAGAATGATAGATATATCAAAATCCCTAGGCTACGCAATACATGCGATAATTTATATAGCCACAAGAAAGGAGAAAAAACCTGTTCGTGCGTCCGAAGTGGCGCGTGAATGTGGATTATCCGTTAGCTATATGATGAAAATACTTCAAGGATTGCGTCGTGCGGGGATAGTTGATAGTACAATTGGTATAAAAGGAGGATATATTCTCTCGCGACCGCTTGATCAGATAACGCTTTATGATCTTGTTGTTGCAATTGAGCCGTCAAGAGAAGAAATTTGTTATCTTTCTACCGCGATCGGGTGTCGTTTTAAGAAAAATTGTTTGGTACGGAGTTTATTCGCTGATGTTAATGAAAGGATAAAACTTTACTTGAAATCTGTGAATCTGCAAGAGGTAGTTGATTCAGTGGATGATAAAATTTGTCTCTTTTTTCCGCACAAGGTATAATTTTTTTATACATAAAAAGGATATTTTTTGTCCGAATTTTTGAAGCAATTAAAAACAAAGTTCAAAAATCAAGCTTATGAGCGAAATTTTGAACCAACCCCGAAGTCGAGAGGTAGTGCAAAAACCTGAAGAGAAAAAAAAGATTATACCTAAGCAAGATAAACCACTTGAAAATGATACCGGTCTTTGGAAGTTCAATCGTCGTTCATTTTTGACATTAGCTGGGTGGCTTGGATTTTTGGGGTTTATATTTACATCAATAGTTGGGGCAATAAGATATATGTTTCCGCGCGTTCTTTACGAACCACCAACGGCATTTAAAGCTGGTTATCCAGATGAATATACAGTTGGTGAGGTAAGTGAAAGATTTAAGGATTCACAGCGTGTTTGGATAGTCAGGGAAGAAGACGGATTTTATGCTCTCCTGGCTGTTTGCACTCACCTTGGTTGTACGCCCAGATGGTTGAGTGGTGAGAATAAATTTAAATGTCCTTGCCATGGTAGTGGCTTTAGAAAATCTGGAATTAATTTTGAAGGACCTGCTCCAAGACCGCTTGAAAGAGTTAAGATAACGCTTGCTGAAGATGGACAACTTTTAATTGATAAAGGCATTACATATAGATACGAAAAAGGCGAATGGGGTAAGCCTGGTTCATTTTTGCCATATAGAGGTTAACTCAATCAAAACAAAATTTGATTTCAAGTTATGCTTGCTCAGATAAAGAAAAAAATAAAAAGTTCAGAGATTTATAAATCAATCTTTCGCCATGGTTATGAGGATACCCAGAGAAATAGGGCTCTTATGGTTGTTGATAATGTTTTTCTTCACCTTCATCCAGTTAGAGTCTCAAGACATGCGGTGAATTATGGCTATACTTGGGGAATGGGCGGAATTTCGTTTCTTTTATTTATAATTCTTACGATAACTGGGGTGATTTTGATGTTTTACTATCGTCCAGCTGCTGAATATGCTTATGAGGATATGAAATATCTAATGAATGATGTTCCATTCGGGGCGTTGATAAGGAATATGCATCGCTGGTCTGCCCATTTAATGGTTATAACAGTTATGTTACATATGTTTAGAGTGTTTTTGACTGGCTCGTATAAACCACCAAGGCAGTTTAATTGGGTTATCGGGGTGATACTTTTGCTTTTGACCTTTCTTTTAAGCTTTACAGGTTATCTTTTGCCTTGGGATCAACTTGCGATATGGGCTGTAACGGTTGGAACAAATATGGCACGTGCAACGCCATTTCTCGGACATCAAGGACCTTTTGGACCTGAGCTTGGAATGAGACCTGATAATGATATTAGGTTTTTACTTCTCGGGGGGACACAGGTTGGTCCACCAGCGTTGTTAAGATTTTATGTTTTGCATTGTATATTTTTACCGCTTGTTACGGCGATCTTCCTTGCAGTTCATTTTTGGCGTGTAAGGAAAGACGGAGGTATCTCTGGTCCCGCTCCAAAAAAGATTTAAAATAAAATTTTGACTTTGACATGCATAATCTCTTGAAAATTCTTGGCAACCCAGATAATTTCCCAATAATAATTCTTCTTTTCACTGTATATGGTTTCTTCATTTACTCAATGAGGAAGGCGAAAAAAAATGATGAGCGGGGAATTCCATACGAAGCAGATGAAACAGATAAAGTTCAAGTTTGGCCTTATCTTGTTCGTATTGAGTTCATCGCAGCGATTGCTGTAATGGCTTTTGTGCTTGTTTGGTCCATTGCTTTTGATGCCCCGCTTGAGGAACCAGCAAATCCAACGCTTACCCCAAATCCATCAAAAGCACCATGGTACTTTCTCGGGCTTCAAGAAATGCTTGTTTATTTTGATCCTTGGATTGCGGGAGTTCTATTGCCGGGGCTTATTATAATTGGTTTGATGGCAATACCGTATATTGACATAAATCCTAAAGGCAACGGTTATTATACATTTAAAGAGAGAAAATGGGCGATCACGATTTTTGCATTTGGTTTCTTGGTTCTTTGGGTTCTTTTAATTTTTGTTGGGACGTTTTTCAGGGGTCCTGGTTGGAACTTCTTTTGGCCTTGGGAAGAGTGGGATCCGCATAAAGTTGTTGCAATTACAAATGTTGATTTGACTGAACTTTTTGGAATACCAACTTATAACCCCGATGGAACTTTAAATCCAGTTGCATCTATTTTAGGTGGAGTAATTGTTGTGGGTTATTACGCTATTTTGATGCCACTTGGCTGGCTTTGGCTGAAAAAGAAAATGCCTGATTTTGCTGAAAAATTTGGATTGACAAGATACATAATTACATCTTACTTGCTTTTAACGATGATTGCTTTGCCGATAAAGATGATTTTGAGATGGACTTTAAATGTTAAATATGTGTGGGTGACGCCATGGTTTAATGTTTAATTAAAAACAAAAAGTAAACTTGCCATGGTTTTAAACTGGTTAAAGAAACGCAGAGAAATACCCGTTGAACAAAGAAGATATGATAAAATTTACCTCTTTCTTGCTTTAATTCTTTTTCTTGCTACATTATGGGCTGTTTTTAATGAAGTTTCAACACGAAGACCATGGAAGGAATACCAGAGAAAATTTTATCAGTTGAAACTTGCAAAGCTTGATTCGCTCTATAGGCTTGCTGTTGCGAATTTTGACAGTGCAAAATACAAAGAGTTAACGGAAGAACTTGAAAAGGCAAAAGCTGGACTTGAATCGGAGGAATATAAAAGAGCACTTGAAGACTATAAAAAGTATGAAAGGGAACTTGCTGAATTAACACGGGAATTTCAATTTGCCAAGAGCAGGTCGGATGAGTATTATTATTTTTATCAAAGAGCGAAACTTGAAAATGCAAATGGCAGAGAAACTCAAAAGTGGTGGGAAAGAGTTCAGCGGGAAGAGAGATTAATGAGTGAATTTAATGCAAAGATAGAAGAAGTAACGAAGAAAAAAGATTCAACTTGGGCAATAGTTAAAGGGTATAGGGCAAAGGTTAGCGAACTTCAGCATGAAATTGATAAACTTTTTGAGGAAATAAATAGGATTAAAGATAGAATTCAAAAAACAAAAGAAGCGCAGGTTAAAATTGTTCAGGTAATTCTGCCCGAATTTGAGCGGACAAATTTCGGAACATTAAAATCACGCGTTGATAGATGTCAAACATGTCATTTGGGGTGGGACGATCCTCTTTTTGAAGACGCTCCTCAGCCTTTTAAAACACATCCAAATCGTGAGCTTCTTGAAAAGCATAATCCTGAAACATTTGGTTGCACACCATGCCATCGAGGTCAAGGTCCAGCTTTAACTGAAGGATATGCTCACGGTGATAAAGATAAACATTGGGAATGGCCGATTTTGAAAAAGGAATATATAGAAGCTGGGTGTAATGATTGTCATTTCAACGAGATTAATTTGAAATGGGCTCCAAAGCTTACAATGGGAAAACATATTTTAATTGAATCAGGTTGTTACGGATGTCATGGTGTTGATGGTTATAATGACTTTCCTAAGATAGCGCCAAGTTTAAATAATCTTCTTGTGAAGACAACACCTGGATGGCTCTACAGGTGGATTTTGAATCCGCGTGAGTATTTACCCCATGGAAGAATGCCAGATTTTAAATTAACTCCAGAGGAGGCTGAGGCGATAACTGCTTATCTTGTAAAAATTGGACAGGATAGCTCAAAAAATTGGCAATATCAATTTAAATATCAAGGTGGTGGAAATCCCGCCCGAGGTAAAGAACTTGTTGAAAATATCGGTTGCCTTGGTTGTCATGCAATCGGTGATAATAAGGTCGTGAGAGAAACGCGTGGATTAAATTATGACATTGCTCCTGAGTTGACAAAGATCGGTAGTAAAGTAAATCCACAATGGCTTTACGACTGGTTGAAAAATCCACGTCATTATTTGCCAAACACAAAAATGCCAAGTTTAAGGTTGACGGATCAAGAAGCAAGCGATATTGTTGCTTATTTAATGACTTTGAAGGACACGGTAGATTATGCGGGTATAAAGATAAATTATTCAGAGGCTAAAGCTGACCAGGGTTTGAAGTTGATAAAAAGTTATGGTTGTTATGGTTGTCATGAAATAAAAGGGACGGAGAGAGAAACGAAGGTAAGCGTTGATATTTCGGACTTTGCACGGAAAAACATTGAACAGCTTGACTTTGGATACAAAGAGCATCTTCCGAAGGATCGTCTTATCTGGCTTGCTGAAAAATTGCGTGATCCGCGGGGATATTCAACTGAAAGAATTAAATTGAAAATGCCACAATTTAATTTTACAGATAAAGAGATAGAAGCTTTGGTGACCTTGATAGCGAGCTTTAAGAAAAATGAAGTTGGCTCCGGGTATGTTCAAAAATTTGATAGAAAGAGAAAAGAAATTAACGAAGGAAGAAGATTAACACTTTGGTATAACTGTATCAACTGTCATCAGATTGAAGAGCAAGGTGGGTATATTCATCCAATGATTGAAGACCCCGGATTGCGTCCACCGTTGCTTACAATTGAAGGTGCAAAGGTTCAAGAACCATGGCTTTATGAATTTCTAAAAAACCCGACAACTATAAGACCATGGTTTAAATTGAGGATGCCAACATTTCAGTTGACAGATGATGAGATCACATCGCTTATAAGATATTTCCTTGGATTAAGCAATCAAGAATTTAAAGTCAGAAGCTATGATGTTCCACTTGAGAAGAAATATGTTCAAGCTGGGAAGGTTTTATTTGAGCAATTACAATGTTTGAAATGCCATACCGCTGGCAGTCAGCTTTCGGCTTCAATGCTTGCTCCAAACCTTGATCTTGCCCCAAGGAGATTAAAGCCCGAATGGGTCATTGACTGGTTAAGAGATCCACAGGCAATTCAACCTGGGACAAACATGCCGACATTTTTCTATGAAGGGACAAGCCCAGTTCCTGATGTGCTTGATGGAAATGCGAATGAGCAAATCAGAGCGTTGCGCGACTACATCTGGACTTTCGCTCGCAGGGGTGGTTCAACTTTGGTGATGCAAAGATAAAAATACATTGGGCAGGCTGAAAAGCCTGCCCGTTTTATTTTAATAAATCAATTTTCTTTTTTATTGTAAATTCGCTTCAATCTTTGTGCTGATGAGATGCTATTTGAGAATAGAGCAGCTTTAACAGCAATCGTTGTTCCACAAAGTTTAGTTTTATGCTTAAAAAGCAAGTACCCACCGCCGTATAAACCCATGTATTTTTGATATCCAACAAGTTTTACTGATTTGTCACTTAAAAAATCTTCCTTGCTTTCCCACGTGCTATTACACATTGGACATTTCTTGAACATTAAAAATGTGATTTGTTGGGTTTGAGTTGTTTCCAAGTTATATTATCGGAAGATTTTTCGGAAACTTTAACTTTTCTCAATCACTTTTAAATTTCTCAATCCTTTATATTGCCTTTCTTTCCATACAGTTTTACCACCAAAGAAAACGATAAATGGAAGAACGACGACATAAATTATGTAGTAGAGCTCAAAGAAAGGGAGGTATTTAAGCAATGAAAGTTTTTTGAGTTTTTTTAGAATTTTAAAAAGAAAAGAACCGTCAACAAGCAATTTCAAAGACAGAGCCAATAGAAGAGGAAGTGGGTTGTTTATAAAAAGAGGGGAAAGGAGCAAAAGGAGATGAAAGATATAACCACCAATCATCACACTTATTCCAAGTGGACCTGTATCAAGTCCACCAGTTCCCCATCTCTTTTTCTGATGATAGAGTTCTTTCCAAGTTTTTAAAGGCTTACTTATAACAAGTGTTTCAATATCTACTGGGAATGCGTATTTCCATTTACCGTTACTCGTTATCGCTTTAAACAAGGCAAAGTCTTCGGTTATGCTGAATTTCAAATTTTGATAACCGCCACATTCAACATATGCTTTCTTTCTAAAAGCCATATTATTTCCAATGCATGCAACGGGCTTGAAAAGTTTTCCAACCGAGGCTGCAACCCCAAGTAGAAATGCCCAATCAAGAGATTGCATCCCGTAGAAAGTTTTCCCTGATTCAATTATAGTTATTCCAGAGGCTACACCTGTTTCTTCATCAAAATATTTTAGCATTCCCTTAATCCAAGTTTTTGGCACGGCGCAATCAGCATCGGTCATAAATATGATTTCACCTCTTGCTTTGTCTATTGCTTGAGCAAGTGCATTTGCTTTCCCTTTCAAGTTATTTATATTCGCTTTAATGTTTAAAAGTTTAAGATTTGAGTTATTTTGTTGAAGGTTTCTAACGATTTCTTCAGTTCTGTCTGTTGAACCGTCATTTGCAATGATGATCTCAAGCTTATCTTTCGGATAGTCAAGTTCAAGAATTGATCTGACGCATCTTTCTATATTTTCTTCTTCGTTTCTTGCTGCGACGACCACACTTACATCCGGAAAAGTTTCGGTGTTAATTGGGTTCCTCCGTTTATCCTTATTCAGAGCGAATAAAAACAAAATTATTTCAATTGAGTAATAAATTGCAGATACAACTAAAATTAAGTCAAACATGCGACAAAAATTTTGTTTTTACAGAGGTATATTCCCATGTTTTTTCTTCGGATTTGTGTCAACTTTATTCTCAAGCATTCTAAGTGCCTTGATTATCATCTGTCTTGTTTTTCTTGGTTCTATTACATCGTCAATGTAACCTCGCTCGGCTGCGATATATGGGTGGGCAAATTTATCACGGTATTCTTGGATGAGTTTTTCTTCAAGTTCCTCTGGATTTTCGGATTTTTCAATTTCTTTTTTAAATATTATTTCAACAGCTCCTTTTGGTCCCATCACCGCAATCTCAGCAGTTGGCCAAGCATAGTTAATATCACTTCTTATGTGTTTTGAACCCATAACATCGTAGGCTCCACCATAAGCTTTTCTTGTAATTATGGTGATTTTGGGAACGGTTGCCTCACAATAAGCGTAAAGAAGTTTAGCGCCGTGTTTTATTATGCCACGCCACTCTTGATCTGTCCCGGGCATAAACCCAGGGACATCAACGAAGGTTACAATTGGGATGTTAAAAGCATCACAGAAGCGAACAAATCGTGCAGCTTTAACTGAAGCATCAATATCAAGAACGCCAGCAAGTACAGATGGTTGGTTGGCAACTATTCCGACGGGATAGCCATCAAATCGCGCAAATCCGCAGATTATATTCTGGGCAAAATATTCATGAACCTCAAGGAACTCACCATTGTCAACCACAGATAAAATGATTTCCTTCATATCATAAGGTTTATTCGGATTATCTGGAATTATTGAATCAAGCTTTGGCTCTTCACGGTTGGGATCATCGCCTGTTTCAATTCTTGGTGGATCTTCCATATTGTTTGATGGAAGGTAGCTTAAAAGTTTTCTAATATGCATAAGGCATTCAACGTCATCGTCGCATATAAAATGGGCAACTCCGCTTTTCGTTGCATGAACTGTTGCCCCGCCAAGTTCTTCAAATGTTACATCTTCATGTGTTACTGTCTTAACAACATTTGGACCAGTAACGAACATATAGCTTGTGTTTTTAACCATGAAGATAAAATCTGTAATTGCTGGGGAATAAACCGCTCCACCTGCACATGGACCCATGATCGCTGAAATTTGTGGGATAACCCCTGAAGCAAGCGTATTTCTCAAAAAGATTTCCGCGTATCCCCCTAAACTTGCAACCCCTTCTTGAATCCTTGCTCCGCCCGAATCGTTCAAACCGATAACTGGTGCCCCAACCTTCATTGCAAGGTCCATGATTTTACAAATTTTTTCAGCATGTGCTTCCGAAAGGGAACCACCGAAAACAGTGAAATCCTGACTGAACACAAAAACAAGTCTACCGTCAATTGTCCCATAACCTGTGACAACCCCATCCCCAAGTGGACGAGTTTTATCCATCCCGAAATCATATGTTCTGTGTCTGACAAACATGTCTATTTCTTGGAAACTTCCTTCATCAAGAAGTATGTCAATCCTTTCTCTCGCTGTTAATTTTCCCTTTTTGTGCTGTTCTTCAATTCTTTTTAATCCTCCACCAAGTTTTGCCTCCTGGCGGAGTTTAAGCAAATATTCAATTGTGTTCTTCATCGCTTTTTGTCTCTTTAATTTTTTGAGCCTTTCCCTTTGTATAAGGGAAAGCTTAACTAAATTTACAAATAAGCACAATTTTTTGAAAAGCAATATCCAAAATTAGATTACACTCACAGAATTAAATAAATTTTAAGGGTCGGTTAAGGTTTAATAAACCAGTTGAATTTTAAAGGGGAAATGATTAAAATAAAATAAAAAACTTGATGTATGCCAGAGTTTAAAATTAAACGTCTATATTATTCAATTGGAGAGGTAAGCAAGTTGACGGGAATTGAAAGGTATGTCTTGAGATACTGGGAAAAGGAATTTGAAAAGCTCAAGCCAGCAAAAAATAAAGGTGGAAACAGAATTTACACAAATCGCGATATTAAAATTATTTTGATGATCAAGCGTTTGCTCTACGAGGAAGGTTATACAATTGCAGGGGCAAAGAAAGTTCTTGAAAGCTATAACCCGGATGAGGACCCGACGGAGATCATAATTGAAGAGGGAAGGGTCAAGATTCCAAAAATTACCGATCCTGAACTTCGCCGCGATCTTATTCAGATCAGGGAAATTCTTGAGTTTATTCTGAACAAACTTTAAAAAGGATTTGACAATCTCACCACTATTATTGGGGGCATTTTTGCATCAGTTCTCCAGGCAAAGTAAATCCTCGTCTTCATGCTTTCTGTGCCAAATCCGAATCCAAAATCAGATTTTATCTCATTTATGTTTTTAATTTTAAACCCCGATGTGATTTTCCCCTCAGCTGTCTGCACATATCCTGCATCAAAGAAGATAAAGAAGTTAACAAAGTCAAATATATCAACAGGGTTTTTCAATATATATTCAATGTTTGCAAGCATCATCTTGTTTCCTTCAAATGATTTATACGGGAAAGCATAAAGCGTTCCAAATCCGCCAAGTTCAAATGATTTTTGTTTCGGTAAGACTTTATCCGAGCTTGCAACCCTAAACCTTAAACCAAAATTGTCGTAATTTGATAAGTTCAAGCGTGCTCTAAATTCAACACTCAATATGTTGTAGTTAAACTTTCCAAGCTCCCTCTCAAAATTGATAAACATCCCAAATCCGGATTTTTTGAATCCCTCAACAAGTTTAAACTTTCCTGTCCTATAACTTAAAGAAAGGGATTTTAAATTTCCCTCATATACAGCTGGATTATCACGAAATGGTCGTTTTTCGTTCCATTTAAAATATCGGATATATTTCGTTGTTTCGCTTCCATAGTTGGCATTTGAATAATTTATCTTAAAGTTCTGAACATCGGGTAAAAAGTCATTTTGAATGTATATGTCAAAATAAATATCAAATCCCTCATGCTTGAAATAATCCCTGTAATCGTTGTTCCAAATAAGAGCTGAAATTGTGTTTGCGTTTGGAGATATTAGCCAGTCGTCTTTTGTTCCAATAGTTGAAAAAACTCTTCCACCGAAAATAAGGAGAAAGGATTTAGATAAGCTTTCTGAAACATCTATCAATGCTCTGTCAATTCCAAATGAAAAAATCCATCTATGTAGTTTTGTTGCGTATCCACCGTAACCGTACATTGAAATGGGTCGGTAGATTATGCTTGTGTATTTTCTCGGGAACATCACACCAATTTTAAAGCCACTTACCCTCTCAAACTCAAAATAAAAATTGTCAACCCCAGGTTGTTCCTCATAAAATTGTCTATATCTTATTTCCGTTCTATGTTTTTTTCGGTTGTATGATGTTATTCTATCAATTTCAGCAAGAGGTGAAAAGTTTTCGTATCTTTGACCTGTAAACTTCGCTTTCTCGCTTATTTTAATCTCTCCATTTGTTGTATAGATATTGCCAGTAACTTCAGCACCGTTTTTGATTATCACATCACCATTTTCAACAAGTATGTTGCCGTTGACGCGACCATAAATGATAAGATCGCCATCTTCAACAACGACATCGCCTTCTATAAAGTCGTTTTCTCCAATTTCCGTATCCCCTTTGAACCTGAAGGTGGGTGAAATCGGGAAGAGTTGTTTTTCTTTCAATATCTCAAGCAATTCCTCGCTTTTCTTTTGAATTTCAATTGCCTCTTTTTGAATTTTTTGAATTTCCTCTTGAAACTTTTCAGCATCCATAAATTCTTTTTGCTTCTGTAAAAGTTCAAGTTGCTTTTTTATCCTTTCAAGTTGTCGTTGCATTTCTTTTTGTTTTTGGATTTGTTGTTCAGGTATGATTTCTTCGGATGAATAATAATTTTCAATTTTTTTGAGAATTTCATCAATTAAAGTTTCAATTTTCTTTTCTTCGGGTTCTTGTGGGAAGATGCGTTGGGTAAGCAAAATGAGCGATAAAATCGTAATGATTTTCTTCATAGGCTTTCTTGTTATTTTTTATTTCTGGGATAAATATACGAAAAGCGGGGGATAAAAGTTACTCAAGTTTAATCGGTTAATTTTAATGGTTGTATAAAAGGGAAAGTTTTGCTAACTTTTCTTTGTAAGGTTGTTGCTGAAAAATCAAGTTAAGTTAAATTTAAAAACAGAATTTTATGAGTAAAGTTTTTATCATCGCATGGTGGGAGTATATAACGAAGGTGAGGACAAAGGCATTTTTAATTTCAATTGTTTTGATGCCAATAATCATAGTTGGATTTTCAATTCTTCCGACGATTTTGGCTGAGAAAGCCGATGTGCGACAGAAATTTATCGGGGTCATAGATCAGACAAATTGGGTTTTTAATGAATTAAAAGATAAACTTGAGAGGGAATTTAAACTTCCAGACGGAAGATCAAATTATGTGCTTTTTGAAATCAAATTTGTAAATGAATACCAGAGTCTATCGCAACTTAAAGAAATTGCGAACAGAGAAGTGGTTGAGGGAAAGATTGAGGGATATTTGATCATACCGAAAAATTTCGGTGAGGATACTTTGACTTTTCAATATGTTGGACAAAATGTGGGTAATATAAGAGATATTGAAAGATTTAAGAGCATATTACAAGAAATTGTCATAGGGGCGAATCTTGAGAGGTATGGGGTTGGGAAAGACAAAGTTGAACAAATTGTAAAGTCAGTAAAATATACAACTGTTAAAATTTCAAAAAAGGGTGAGGAAGAGAAGGCTGATTTCGTTGGGATATTTTTCAGCTCTTATATCTTTATCTTTGCTTTGATGATTCTTGTAATGACGGGTGGGCAGATGTTGATAAGAAGTGTTGTTGAGGAGAAATCAAATCGTGTGATTGAAGTTCTTCTCTCCTCATGCACCGCAAATCAATTGATGGCTGGGAAGATAATTGGGCTTGGTCTTGTTGGATTAACACAGATGTTGATATGGGGGCTTGTTGCATTTTATTTCCTTTCTGGTTATGCGATAACATTGATAAATTTTGAGATATTGTTAATTTCTTTAATTTATTTCATCCTTGGTTACCTCTTTTATTCAGCTGTTTTCGTTGCAATTGGTGCGCCTGTGAATTCAGAATATGAAGCACAACAGGTGGCTGGATATGTGAGTTTAATTATGGTTTTTCCAATTGCATTTGCTTTTTTGATTATGCAAAATCCTGATTCACCTTTGATAAAAATTTTATCCTTTGTTCCTGTTTTCACTGCTCCTTTTATGGTTGCACGGATTCCAATTAAAATGCCAGCGATGTGGGAAATCATCGTAACAATGTTTTTGCTTCTTTTATCTGTCATTGGGATGATTTGGGTTTCTGGTAGAATTTTCAGGGTTGCAATTTTAAGTTATGGCAAATTCCCAAGTTTGAAAGAAATAATTTCATGGGTAAAAACAAAATAGGGAGACTTGTAATGAATGATGCTTCATTTTTAACTTTGATTTTAAGCACTGCATCAATTGCGTTTGTCCATGCGCTTGCTCCCGATCATTGGCTTCCATTTGTAATGATAGGGAAAGCTCAAAAGTGGTCAGTAAGAAAGTTGGTATTTGTAACATTTATTGGTGGAATTGGTCATGTTGGTTCTTCTATTTTGCTTGGTTTTATAGGTTTATTTATAGGAATGGAGTTGAGCAAACTTGAAGGGTTTGAGGCATTACGTGGGGAAGTGGGATTGTGGCTTTTGATTGGCTTTGGGATTGCCTATGCTCTTTGGGGATTAAAACATGCAAGACATCCACACAGGCATGAGATAGTTGATGAAAAAATTTTGAATAGAAAAACTGTCACTATTTGGACATTGTTTGCGGTTTTTGTCCTTGGTCCATGTGAGCCGTTGATACCATTGTTTTTTATATCGCTTAAGTTTAAACTTG